>JACMPG010000316.1 GCA_014377625.1 Spirosoma sp. | reverse complement strand
GTTGACCGTTTCGAGCCGATAAAAGAACGGATTGCGCCGGTTGTAGGCGTTGTACAGACTAAACTCCCAGGTTCGTTCATGGTGTTTTTTCTGCTTATGGAACTGAATCGACACATCAAACCGGTGATAGGCTTCGGCCCGGAAGCTGTTCTTCTCCCGATCGTAATCATTGGCCCTCGTACCATTGTCGAAGAGTGGCGCGATAAGAGACGGAACGCCAGCTGGCCCTGTCGTAAACTGCGTGCCGGGGTCGTGCCGGTAGGCACGGTAGCTGGCTATAGGTACCGTGAGCGCGTTGCCCGTGCCATATACCCACGTACCCGACAGTGTAATGCGCTTGCTCAGTTCGTAAATACCCACCACCGATACGTCGTGCCGCCGGTCGTAGCGCGGGTAGAACGGGCGGCCACCGTTGAGTTCGGCAAACTGCCATTGCGTCCAGGAAAGCGTGTAGCCCAGCCAACCCGACAGCCGCCCGGTCTTGCGCTGCAATAGCACCTCGGCTCCGTAACTCCAGCCCCGGCCCGCCGTTACGTTATCTTCCCACCGTACCCGCTCTGCCGAGGTCGGGTCGTCGATGAGCAGAAAACTCGCGCCCTCTTTGTAGTTGATAATGTTCTGCATCGTTTTGTAATAGCCCTCCACGGTAAGCGCGAAGCCGCTGCCGAGCGGAAAGCTGTCCGAAAAATCCTTTGCTAAACCCACCGCCACCTGCCGTGACTGCTGGGGTTTTACGCGGTCGGTGGTTGGTACCCACAAATCCGTGGGCAGGCCAATGCCGGTGTTGCTCAGCAGGTGTACGTACTGGTTCATGGTGGCGTAGGATGCTTTGGCCGACAGCCCCGGCTGCAACTGATACGACATGGACAATCGGGGTTCGGGCCGGAGGTAGCTGACTTCTTTCTGGGAAAATAAACTCAGCCGCAACCCGCCGTTTATGCGCCACTTCTCATTAGGCCGCCACGTATCCTCAATGTACATACCCGATTCAATGGCATTGATGGCCTCCACGTCGCGGGTGTAGCGGTCAATGAGCGTGTTTTGCACCACCAGTGCGCTGGGCGTGAAACGATGCGCAATGGTCTGCGCCCCAAACCGAACCGAGTGCTGGGGTGACGGATAATAATCGAAGTCGATCTTGGCCGATACGTCGCGAATGCCCGACGAATAGCGCAGGGAAGTACTGAGCGCGTCTACCCCGCCAGCACCGTTGTTTTTTTCGTCCGATGATATACTGAATTTGTAATCGGAATAAATCAGCGACAGGTTCGCGAATAGTTTCTGGTTGAAGAGGTGATTCCAGCGGAGCGTACCGGTGGCGTTACCCCAGCCAATGCCCACGTCGGAGCCTTCGGTTTTGTCGCGGGCGTAGAAGCGGTCACGCCCAAAGTAGCCGCTCAGGTATACTTTGTTCTTAGCACCGAAATCGTAGTTGGCTTTCGCGTTGAAATCGTAGAAATAATAGCCCGCGTTAGTTTGTCCGTCGCTCTGCGCGTTGATGAGCGGAGCCGCCACTATGTCGAGATACGTCCGCCGTCCCGACAGCAGGAACGACCCCCTCTTATTCTTCGTAAACGGTCCTTCCAGCGTCAACCGGCTTGCAATCAGGCCAATGCCCCCCTCGCCGTGCAGTTTTTCCTTATTGCCATCTTTCATGTTCAGCTCAATCACTGACGACAAACGCCCGCCGTACCGCGCCGGGAAGCCGCCCTTAGTCAGTTCTACACTCTTCAGCGCATCGCCATTGAAGACCGAGAAAAAGCCGAACAAATGGCTGGCGTTATAGACCGTCGCTTCGTCCATAATAATCAGGTTCTGGTCTGGCCCGCCCCCGCGCACGTAGATGCCCGTTTGCCCTTCGGAGCCTTTCTGCACGCCGGGCATGAGCTGCAACACCCGTAGCACGTCTTTTTCGCCCAGAAACGCCGGTATCTTTTTGATCTGTGAAATAGGTACGTCGATGCGGCTCATCTGGGCCGATTCGCTCACGCGCTCAGTAGTTCGGTCGGCCTTTACTTCCACTTCCGAGAGGGCGCGTCCGGGCGTGAGCAAAACAGTCAGGCTGGTATTTTTACGCAGGTTAATCTGGCGCACAACGGGTTCGTAGCCTACGAAGGAAAAGGCAATACGGGCCGAGTCCTGAGCCGGTAGGGTGAGTGAAAAAAAACCGTAGGTGTTGGTAGTAGTACCAATGGTGGTGCCGGGCCGGTAGACATTAACGCCGATGAGGGCTTCCTGACTACCGGCTTCGCGCACATAGCCGTTGACGGTAGCGGTGCCGGGTTGCGACCAGCCCGGAATGTTACCAACCAGAAGCACAAGCAGGTAAATAAATGAACGCATAAAGAGAGGCCTGAGTGAGCGGAGTGCAAGCAGTGCTGAATGGATAGAAACAGGTTGGCTGCACAGTCCTTTCTTAACAAGTATTAATAATCGTTTCGTATAGGTCCGCTGATTTGATAATGCCCTTTTTCCGAACAAAAGGGCTGACTGTGAGGTACTATAAACGCATAGTTAGTCGCTAAACGTCATGCATCGTCATTGAAGAGTCACTCATCGAAAACAATCAATGACAGCGTAGCGAATGATGCGTAGTAAACGATAATCGATCATGCTTCATTTTAATAAACTTTCGCTCAACGTACCTGATACCCGCAAACCCCGTGTCGTTATTATCGGGGGCGGTTTTGCCGGCATGAATTTAGCCAAAAGCCTGCGTCACAGCGATGTGCAGGTGGTCTTGTTCGATAAGCAGAATTATAACGGTTTCTGGCCACTACTATATCAGGTAGCCACTGCCGGGCTGGAGCCGGACGCGATTGCCGAACCATTCCGAAAAATGTTTGACGGGCAGAAAGATTTTCACTACCGTATGGTGCGGGTCGATACCGTTGACCCGGCGGCCAGTACCGTACACACGCTCATCGGTGAACTTCACTACGATTATCTGGTGGTTGCTACCGGCTCGAAATCGAACTTCTTCGGTAACGAAAACATCGAAAAATTCTCGTTGCCGCTCAAGACTATTCCCGAAGCCTTAGACATTCGTAGCCAGTTGCTGCAGTGCTTCGAGCAGGCCAGTATCACCACCGACCCTGATATGCGGCAGAGTCTGCTGAATTTTGTGATTGCCGGAGCCGGACCGACGGGCGTTGAGATGGCGGGATCCCTGGCCGAAATGCGTGAACACGTGCTTCCTAACGACTACCCGGGGCTGGACTTCAGCCAGATGAATATATATCTGGTAGAGGGTGTGGGTAAGGTACTGCCGCCGTTTTCGGACAAGGGCGGTGAAATTGCCAAACGGGACCTCGAAAAAAAGGGCGTTATTATCAAACTCAACACGCTGGTCGACAATTACGATGGCGATACCGTGACGTTCAAAGGGGGCGAACAGATTAAAACGCAGACGCTGATCTGGGCAGCGGGCGTAACGGGAGCTATCCCGGACGGAATCCCGAAAGAAATGACCGAGCGGGGTCGAATTCTGGTCGATTCCACCAGTCAGATTATTGGGCTGCCCGGCGTGTACGCCATTGGCGACATTGCCTTTATGAAAACCGATAAATACCCTAAAGGTCACCCCGGTGTGGCGCAGCCGGCCATTCAGCAGGGCGACCATCTGGCCAAAAACATCCATCGGATGCTCAAAAACGAGCCGACCAAACCGTTCGAGTATTTTGACAAAGGTTCACTGGCTATCATTGGCCGCGGGCAGGCCGTTGCCGATTTGCCGGGCGATATCCATATTGGCGGCTTCTTTGCCTGGATGGCCTGGATTTTTGTTCACATCACATACCTGGTCGGTTTCCGCAGCAAGCTGGTAGTGTTTAGTAACTGGATATACCGGCTGTTCACCTATCAGCGTGGCACCCGCATTATCATCCGCCCTTTTATTCGAAAAGGTGGCGAAGTAGCTAACGAGGTTTGACAGAAAAATGACGTGGCATAAGAAATTTACTGCCTTTGTAAGGGTCGCTTTCCAAGGGGGAAATTAACGCCGAAGAGGTAGCTGTACTGGAGCGAATAAAAATGGTGCGTGGCCAGTCCCTCATGGTCCGCACCAATTTTTGTATTGGTATAGTCAGCCCAGGCACCCTGGAGATTGGTTTGCAGGAAGAAATGCCGGAAGATGTCTAACTTCAGTCCACCACTCACAGCGGCCACTGGCCCGTGAAAGTGAAAATAGCCCTCGTCATTGCTGCCCAGCACGTACGAAATCGTGTACGAAAATAGGATTCCGGCCCCTACTTTTCCGATGGCACTCAACTCAATGGCTTTCGTCTTGATAAGCCTGTGCTTTTTCAGTAGATTGACCATCAGGTAGTTATTCCCGTTAGTGTGTTGTAGACGCACAAAACCGGGCGTCACGAGGGTGTCTTTGTCGATAGGTTGTCCTCTGATTTGCCCCTGTACGTGAATGACCTGATTGTCGGTGACGATGTACTTGAGGTGGTCCCAGCTAACTTCGATGCCGAGGTTAGGTTTGTCATTGAAAAAATAACCGATGCTGGCGTTGTACTGCGGAATGGTAAGCGCATTAAATTTATAAAAATCGTGCTGGTCGGGCCGGTCGTGCGCGTTGGCTTTTATAAAGGTAAAGTCGTAATTATCGGTCTTTGTGTTCTGAAAATGGATGGTACTATTGGTGTACCAATCCCGGTTGTAGCCCCAGGTGAAAAAAAAACTGCCCGGCTTTTGGGTGGTGTTAGACGCAGCATCTGCTGAGGATTGCTGCGCATAAGCCGTCTGTAATAGGCCACATAAAAATAACGGTACCAGTAAACGTGTCGGATTCATAAAAGTGAGCGTATGAAGAATGATGGCTCCTGGCTAAGTAACCCGGTTGAGGAGTAAGTTATAAACCTACTAAATGAGTTCCGTGTCAGAATGCGCCGTGCGAGTGGTTTTCTAACATAGAGAGACGGAGCGACACACAGAGAACGCAGAGTTTGCTTATCATTGCCCTGCGTTCTCTGTGTATCGCTCCGTCTCTC
>JACMPG010000315.1 GCA_014377625.1 Spirosoma sp. | reverse complement strand
TTTTGATATACGAATTTGGCGAAGTCAAAGAGAGTGTCCAGGGGTGAACGACCAATGAGGTCAAAGGAGGTATTAACGGCCTTTTCGATGGCCGTGTCGGTCTTCTCGAAGTTTTTGCTGACATCTTTAAGCCAGAAATCGAGCAGAAACAGCGTTTGGGTCCAGAGGGCGTTGGGGTAGCGGTCGGTCACGAACGGGCGCGGCTCCACTTCTTTGCTTTCGCGACCTTCGGCCAGTAAATCGCGGGCGTAATCGTTAAACGCATCTTTAAACGGGTGCAGCACCCGGCTGTTAGCCGTGGCCCCGCGCGACCGTACTCTGGCCCGTTGGATGGGTGTGGCCATCATCGGAATTTCGCGGATACGATTGTAGCTGTACGTAGCAAAACTGCGTTGCGCTTTCAGCAATTCAATCCAGGTGTAGTAGAAGGCCAGCAACTTCTCGCGTACCGAATAACGCTGGTACGTCTCATCGGCCTCAACGGTGGCTTTGGCGTCCTGAAAGAATGAGAGCCAGACGTCGGCTTCGATGGCGTCGAAACTGCCGTAGTGGGTGTAGAATTCGGCTTCGCTCAGTTTCAGTTTCTTGGCAAAGGCAAAGACGGAAGTGGGTTGGTGTCCGTTTTCAAGTACGTATTCGGTGTATGACTTACGGATTTTTTCGAGCGTTTCCATATGTTTTTAACGGTCTGTGTTGTTGAAAAGTTTGGCCATTTCGATAAACAGACCAGCGAATATCCCGACATCTATATCAGGACTTTACACGCAACTTTGCGTACTTTGCATTCAGAAACTATGACACAAACCATGAAAATTCTCTCAATCTTCGGTGCAGTCGGTCTAAGTACACTACTGACACTATCGGCTACGGCCCAGTACGGCGGTGGTGGGTATGGTCAGGGCGGATACGGCCAGGGTGGGTATGGCCGGGGCGGTATGGGTGGTATGAGCGGTATGAACCAGCAAACTGGCCCGCAGCGGCCCATGATTCCCAACATTGCGGGCGACATGGCCAATAAAGAAACGAAGTGGCTGAAAGAAAACCTGTCGCTGGATAAAGAGCAGGCGAAGGCGGTTAAGAAACTCAACAATGAGTATGCCGGTCAGCAGCAGGAAGCCATCAAGGATATGGTGGGTAAAGACGGTAAGCCCGGCCCCGAAATCCGTACGCAGATTCAGCAGATGATGATGATGCTGAACGAGGAGAAAGAAGACCAGCTCAAAACCCTCCTGACGCCGGAGCAATGGACGACGTATCAAGCCAAAAAGCCGGAGATGCAGAAAGAAATTGGTGGTTTTCGTCCCCCCGCACCCAAAGGCATGGCTCCCCATCCCGACTCTACTCAGTCAGCGAAGCAATGAGCCAGACTCATTCCAGTTCCGTTACGTACGCGCCCATCTGCCGGACGGAGTAACAGACGATACCGCGTTGCCTGGCGTCGGTCAACAGCTTGTCGGTCAGTGGAGTACGGCTTGAATCGTCGAAGATGATATGACGGGCCACCACGCGGTTGGTTAGTTCGTCCCACTCGCGCAGGGCGTTGCGCCGGATAATGAGATAATCCACTACGGCAGGAAGCCGCCAGCGCGAGTAACCGCCCAGTTTATTGACCAGTAAAATCGTTTTACCCTGCCATACCCAGAGCGCGTAGTCTTTGTGGTGATAATAAGCGGGTACGGTTTTTAACGAGTCAGCGCGTACATTGGCGATGGTCAGTTCGTTGACGCCCCACTGCCCAAAAGTGTTTTTGAGGTAGAAATCATAGGAACGTATATCGGTGGTATCGAGGTCGGTGAGCAGGGTGCTACGATGTCCGTCGGTCAGGCTTACGGCGGTGCGGTGGGGGAGAAAGTGTACCGAGAGCAGCCGTTGGTGGGTCTGCTCATAATCCAGCCAGACGGTCAGCCCAGCCAGGGCAACAGCCGCCGTGCAGGTAGCCCATAGATAGGCCCGCTGCCGGGTCAGCAGTAAAGCCACCCCGCATAAAATTACGACGTAAACCAGCAACAGGGCCACGGGCGAGAGCCACAGCCCGGTCCAGGCCGCACCCGGCAGCTGTCCCGTGTGGCTCACCACGTAATTGAGCAGCCACGCCACTTTTTGCAGTAGAAACCCCGCTACGTCGTTGAGGTACGGCACCCAGCTAACGGCCAGCGTGGCCATTGCCAGTGGCAACAAAATGACCGACAGCACCATCACGGCGGGGTTGGCCAGCAGGAAATACGTGGGAAACTGGTGGAAATAATAGACACCTAACGGAAAGGTAATCAACTGCGCCACCAGTGCCACCGCCGTGAGTTCCCAGAAATAATTGACCACTTTGTGCCGGAACGTCATCGTTTGCACAAACGTCGACTGCCACGAGCCGATGCCCGCTACGGCGAGGTTGGACAGCTGAAACCCTGCCGAAAACAAGCTGTACGGGTCTACGCAGAGAATAAAAAACGCCGACGCACCCATCGTGTTCAGCAATTGCTGCTGCCGCCCCGCTGCGTGGGCAATAATCAGTACCGTGAACATCCCCGCCGACCGGAGTACTGGAGCCGACATACCCGTAACCAGCACGTAAAACCACAGAATGAAGAGTTGCAGCCCGGCCATGAGCAACCTGCCACGGGGACGCTTCACCAGAAAACTGAGCAGAAACGTCAGCACAGCAAACAGAATCCCGACATGCAGCCCCGACACCGACAGGATATGCACGGCTCCGGCGGTGGCGTAGGCCCGGTACATGTCGGGGTCCAGGTCGTCGCGAACACCCAGAATCATGGCGTTCACAATACCGTATTCAGCACGGCTGCCCACCTGCCGCGTAAAGACACTATCTGCCCAGACATTTACAGCAGTGGCCCACTGTAACAGCCGGTTTGGCGGGTCGTAGCCAACGATTTGCCGCTGAAATGGGCGTAGGTATTGCTGGTGGTAGATGCCTTTGTAGCGCAGGTAGCTTTTGTAGTCGAACTCGCCGGGGTTGAGGGGTGGGTCAATGGGGCGGGGTGCGCCGTTTACGAGCCAGACTTCGCCGTAGTGCGGTAGCTTGCCAATACCTTTATCGACATAAACAATGACGCGTCCGCTAAGTGATTGCCAGTGGCCATTGGTATCGGCGGCTGTGTTGGACCACTTTCCCTGCCAGATGCTCAGCTCAACCCGGTAGGTTTTGGCGCGTTCTTCGGGCTGTACGGCAATGACGCCCTCGTAGGCCTGCAACGTATCGGTCAGGTGTAGGATATTGTCGGGTTTATTGGCGGGGGTTCGCTGGTAGCTGATGGCCCAGCCAACGGCCAGCAAAAGGAACAACGCTCCCACCCCCTGCCCCGCCTGAATAGGCTTGATTGTATTGGCCCGAAATCGGAAGAATCCCCACACGAGTAACCCGGCACCAATTAGTAGTGCCGCAACCGGCAACCAGGTTTGGTCAGGCAGCCAGTTATAAAACGTTATACCGGTGGCCAGCGCGGCTACGTACCGCACAAACGGAAACCCTTTCATTGAGTTTGGTAGGCCGAGCCGGGCAGCACCATTTTGCAATGCTGAATGCCCGCTTCCTCAAACTGCGAACCAACCGTCACGAAGCCAAAACTGGTATAGAGCGGTATGGCGGATAGCTGCGCGTGGAGGTAAATACTCTCGATAGGTTCGGGCTGCTGCCGGAAAATATTATCCAGCACGGCCCGTACCAGTGCCTTGCCAACTCCCTGCCCCCGGTAGTCTTTGAGTACCGCAAACCGTTCCATCTTAACGCCATTCGAGGTTCTGCGCCAGCGGGCCGTACCACAGGGAACAGCATCTGACCAGCTCAGAAAATGATGACTGACTGTCTCGTACTCGTCGTATTCTTCGCGTTCGTCTACCCGTTGTTCCTCCACAAACACCGCCCGGCGAATGGCAAAGGCGGTCTCGAGGTCGGCGGGGCTGGAAATCTGTAAAACCGTTAGCATACTTTATTCAGTTGGTTTGACTGTAAACAACCGAACAAACAGCCAAACAAACAATTTTTATTGCACCAGTAATCGCCTGCTGACCATCTCGCTGTCCGTTCGGACCCGCACTACGTACATCCCCCGCGATAGTCCCGTAACCGGCACCGATACAATGGAACTGGGCGAATCAGTGTAGGTGCGGCTGCCAAGCTGACGCCCGGCTATGTCGAACAGATCGACGGTAAACGTCTGAAATCCTTTGAGCCGCACCTCCACCGCCGATTCTGTCGTAGCCGGGTTTGGATAGACCAGCACTGTCAGCATCTCGGATTCGGTCAGGGCCGACTCAGAAGCCCGGATCAGCCGCGCCCGGCGGGGACTAAGGGCCAGTACGGTACGCATCCGGGCCACCTGCCCCTGCGTAAACAGGTTCATACAAATGTCGGGCGAGTAGTCCAGATAATTCTCGGTCTGATCGCGGGTCTGTCCTTTGCCATCGCAGTTCGAAAACGTTTGGCGGCACTGACGGGTCTGGTTGGGTGCTTTAGTGGGAGGTGTGTCGGCCACGTAATCCGGTGCGCAACCGTCGCCGTCGCCCCAGGTGTGGATCAGACCAAGCCAGTGGCCAATTTCGTGCGTGGCGGTACGGCCCAACGAGTAGGTTTGATCGCGAACGGTGCCGATCTGCCGCCCAAAGTACCGATAGTCGATGATGGAGCCATCGGTAAATTCGTTCGAGTCGATAGGCAGGGCACTGAGCGTGTCGGCAGTAGTGGGGAACTGCGTATAGCCGAGAAAGGTCTTTACTTTCGTCACCCAGATATTCAGATACCGGTCGCTGGGCCAGTACGCAATCTGCGAGAGCAGAATATCGTCGCCGGAGTTATCATCCACGCCAAACTCCGTTTTTTGTGCGTAGTAGTTGCGGGTAATACCATTGGTTGGATTGCCCTTTGGATCTTTGGTAGCCAGAAAAAATTCAATGCGGGCATCGGCTCCAACGGGGCTGGTGTTAAAGCCATTGGTGCCGGGCTGCCGCCGATAGTCTTCGTTCAGCACCTGAATCTGTGACAGAATCTGCTCGTCAGTGATATTACCGTTGGTCGGTCCGCCAATGTCGCCGGTGGCGTTGCCGTGTACCACGTGAACCACCACCGGAATCCGATAAATCTTATCGTCGGCAGCAGCCCGGCCTGCCCGTACCGACGGACTGGCACTGCTTTGGATGGCGAATTCAACCTGACGGTTCAGTTCGTTGAGTTGCCGGAGCCGGTTAGGATTACGCTGCTGAAGTACCCGTTCGTGTTCGACCGTGCCGCAGCGGTTCAGTGCGGGCAGGTCGGTAGGGTCAGTGGCACCTGCCGGCGTCTGAGCCGTTGCTAATGTGGGTAAGAGATATACAAATGAACCGGCCAGCCAGAGCCAACCGGTTCGCCAGAGTCGTTGCGGGTCTTTATTGCCCTGCTTTGTCATACGCTGTAATAATTTCCCGAACCAGGCGGTGCCGTACCACATCGCGTCCATCGAGTTCAACGAAAGCAATGCCTTTGATGTCTTTCAAAATATTGACCGATTCGATCAGACCCGACTTTTGCTTATTAGGCAAATCAATCTGCGACCGGTCGCCGGTGATGATGGCTTTGGAGGTTGGCCCCATCCGCGTCAGAAACATCTTCATTTGCATAGGCGTGGTGTTTTGGGCCTCGTCGAGCAGGATAAAAGCGTTGTTCAGCGTCCGCCCGCGCATGTACGCCAGCGGGGCAATTTCGATGATCCGGTTCTCTTCATAGAACTTTATCTTCTCCGCCGGAATCATGTCGTCCAGCGCATCATAGATAGGCCGCAGATACGGGTCGATTTTTTCTTTCAGGTCGCCGGGCAGAAAGCCGAGATTCTCACCCGCTTCTACGGCAGGTCGCGTAATGATGATTTTCTTGACTTCTTTGTTTTTCAACGCCCGCACGGCAAGAGCTACGGCTGTATAGGTTTTTCCGGTACCGGCGGGGCCGATGGCAAAGACCAGATCGTACTTCTCAGCGGCTTCGACCAGCCGTTTCTGATTGTCGGTTCTGGCCCGCACCACCACGCCCCTGTTGCCATAGACCAGCACTTCGTCATCGTTGGGTTGCGGGGGCATGCCGGGACCGTTGCCATTAATGGGCTGACCGCTATGACTGATATAAGTCTGCACGTTTTCCTGGGTCACTTTACCGTATTTCTGGTAATGTTCGAGGAGCGAATCCAGAATCTGGCTGATCCGGCTGATTTCGGGTGTAGTGCCTTTGATCCGAATCTCATTTCCACGCGAGATAATTTTACTCATCGGGAAAGCAGCGGCCACCTCCCGGATGTTGGTGTTCTCTACGCCCAGAAAGTCGATGAGCGAGACATTGTCGAGGGTAATAACTTTTTCGACCAAACGATGGATTGCGTTAAGTTGTGATTCCGAAAAGTAAGCAGTTTACTCGCTCGTACAACATCGGCCAGCAAAAAAGTATTCCTTGCCCCGACTTTCTTATCCAACGCTTTTTTTTGCAATAAATCCATTTTTTTTATGCAAAAAAACCGTTACATTGCTGATAATCAACCGTCTGGTAATTAATATAGCCTATACGCCAAGTAATATTCTGGCCGTTGCAAAAAAAAGAGATTTATTTTGCAACGAGGTACCCGATAGATTACCAGAATGTTACGCCATTGGCTAAGATGAACGGGCGGACTTTCGGGTCAACTGCATTTGCCTTGTGGGCATAAGATTGCGTAAACTTGCAGTACGTCATGGAGAATAACGCCCGCCCTAACCAGCATCTTAGAAAACAGTCAGGCTTCGCCGGTAATCGGCAGCAGCCGGGCAATGCCTGGCTCGATACGGGCCTCGGCAAGCTGCCACCACAAGCACTTGACCTGGAAGAAGCAGTACTCGGTGCACTCATGATCGAGAAAGACGCGCTGTCGTCGGTGGTGGACATTCTCAAGCCCGAAACGTTTTATAAGGAAGCCCATCAGCGGATTTATAACGCCATCCTGACGCTGTTTGGTAACTCCGACCCCATTGACCTGCTGACCGTTACCAATCAACTTCGCAAAACCGGCGAGATTGAAGTGATTGGGGGCGGTGGTTTCGTGGCTGAACTGACGTTCCGGGTCAACTCGGCGGCCAACATCGAGTACCACGCCCGGATCGTGTCGGAGCAGGCTCTTAAGCGGGCATTGATCGCCATGTCGTCGGTAATTCTGCGCGATGCCTACGAGGATACTACCGACGTTTTTGAGTTGCTGGACCGCACCGAGCAGTCGCTCTTCAAAATTTCGGAGTCGAATATCAAGAAGAATGCCTCCGACATGGGCACCATTGTCCGGCAGGCACTTAACGAACTCGAAACCAAGAAAAATCAGGAAGGACTGACGGGCGTACCTTCCGGCTTCACCAACCTCGACCGCGTCACCTCCGGCTGGCAACCCACCGAGCTCATCATTCTGGCGGCCAGACCAGCGATGGGAAAAACTGCTTTTGTAGTTAGTGCGCTGCGAAACGCGGCTGTGGACCATGGAAAACCCGTTGCTATTTTCTCGCTGGAAATGTCGGCGGTACAGTTGGTGAACCGGCTTATCTCTGCCGAAGCCGAGATCGACTCCGAAAAAATCCGCAAAGGCACGCTGGCTCCGCACGAGTGGACGCAGCTACACCATAAAATTCAGCGGCTTACCGAAGCCCCCATCTACATTGACGATACGCCCGCCCTCTCCATTCTGGAACTGCGGGCCAAATGCCGACGCCTGAAAGCGCAGCACGACATTCAGATGGTGGTCATCGACTATCTGCAACTGATGTCGGGCGATACGTCCGGCTCGCGCGGGGGCGGCAACCGCGAACAGGAAATTGCGTCTATTTCGCGGGCGTTGAAGAACTTAGCCAAAGAACTGAACGTACCCGTCATTGCCCTCTCGCAGTTGAGCCGGGCCGTGGAAACGCGCGGTGGCGACAAGAAGCCGCAGCTCTCCGACCTTCGTGAAAGCGGCAGTATTGAGCAAGATGCAGATATGGTTTGTTTCCTGTATCGCCCTGAATATTACAACATTACGGCAGACGAAGCCGGTAATTCGACGCAGGGGATTGGGGAGGTAATCATTGCGAAAAACCGGAGTGGTTCGCTCGATACGATCCAACTCCGGTTCATCAGTAAATTCACCAAGTTCTGCGACCTCGACACGTATTTCGAGCCGGTACAAGCGCAGGGTTTCGGCTCTGACGTCAACGGCTTAGACAGCTTCAACGCCGGACCAGCCTCGGCACCGCCTTCGGTCTTCAAAAGCCGCGCCAATAACCTTTCCGAGTTCGGTAACACTGATCCCACGGCAGAGACACCGTTTTAATGCAGCGTGTCTGGAAAGTCGTTGGGAGCAGGAAGACAACCGAAAAAAGAGAAGAAGATAGGCGGCCGGCCCTCCCCGCCCCCCGTCAACCACA
>JACMPG010000314.1 GCA_014377625.1 Spirosoma sp. | reverse complement strand
GGCTAAAAGCCAAGCAACGATGGCTAAAGCCGACTGACTATGCCGATTTAGCGACCTTAAAAGCGGCATTAGCTGAAATATGGGCGGGTTTTGGGGATACGTTTCGGGTTACATTTAATTAATTATGTCCAAGTACTTAACAGCTACGACAATGCGGGTTCGCCCATACTGGCCACGCCCTACCCTGCCAACATCAACAATTCGGCCTGGGAAGAGGGAACCAGCCGACTCCTGTACGGAATCGAGAATAAGGTACCCATTACCACCCTGTAGATTCTGGCCCACGAGTTTGCCCACGCCATCAACAGCTACGCCAACGGCCTGCTTAAAACGGGCGAGCCGGGTGCCGTAAACGAATGCCTTGCCGACATGTTCAGCATCCTCATCGAACACAAAACGCTGGGGGGCAACTGGCTCGTGGGCGAAGAGATACGCACCGGTGGCTACCGGAACCTGGCCACCCCCGCAGCCCTGGGCGATGCCGACACCTACGGCGCGGGTGGCTGGACATCGCCCGACGACCTGACCAATGATCAGGGTGGTATTCATACCAACTCCGGCGTGGGCAACCGCTGGTTTTACCTGCTCATCAAAGGCGGCAAGGGGCAGAACGCGCTCAGGAAAAACTACGAGGTTAAAACGCCCATCGGCTACGACCGGGCCGCTCAGCTTCTGATGCGAACGCTGCCCCGGCTAACCCCCAACGCCAGCTACGAGGACTTCTGCCGCGAAACCATTGCCACCGCCGAGCAACTCTTCGGCGACTGCAACGAGTACACGCTGGCGGTTAAACACGCCTGGTACGCGGTGGGTGTGCTGGCCGATCCGCCACCGCTCTGCAAACCCGGCTGGACAATGGAGGTGGTCCTGAAAGCCGATAGCCAGAAGACCCGGTATATGCTCTACGTCAAAGGCGACAGCATTGTGTGCGTCTATAAAGACCCAGAGAGCATTATGAAAATCTTTACCCGCCGAAACAGTGCCTATACCACCAGCGTGGTGCAGGACGCCGACGGCGTGAACTCGGCCACGCTGCCTAAAGACTACATGAATAGGTACTTGGCCACCATGAACAGCGAACTGATACCGGCGCAGGAAATGCTGATGGCCGAACAGCTCGAACAGGTACGGGCGGGGCTGGCCAATCCCGCCACCAACGCCGAAGACCGCGCCCAAATGAAGCAGACCGAGACTATGCTCGTGAAGGGTCAGCAGCAGATGAAGGAAGCCAAAGCCCAGATGAAAGCCGACGAGCAGGAACTGGCCCAGCCCGCCAAACCCATTTCTGAAGCCGCGTTCTGGCAAAAGCAGGGCGGCAAGCGCAAGTTCGATAAGGACTATCTCAAGCAAACCACGATGTACCAGGGCAAGTACCTGACCCGGAAATATGTCCTGAGCGCGGCCATGACGTGGTGGTCAACGCCCGATATACCCCTGCGGCTTTCCGACATAACCCAGATCATTCCGCTTGCGTCGTTCGTTGCCCAGAACTCCGGCATCAACTACCTCATGCGTGGGTTTCCGGTCAACTACCTTGATATGATGCAGATGCAGAACATCCGCGAAGACGTACCCAACAGCTTCGATAAGCTTTTCTCGACGGCTGCGGTGTTTCAGTAAGGCATGAGCGGGGAAACTGTTGCCCAAACTGCATTGTTGCCTGTATTGACGACACCGAACGGGCGATGAACGTGGCGTATGCCATCGCGCCCGGTCAGAAAATCGAAACAGACATGAATACAGCAAACAATAAAATGCAGGTAGAAATCTGGTCGGACATCATGTGTCCGTTCTGCTACATCGGCAAACGCAAATTTGAAACGGCACTGAGCCAGTTCGACGGCCACGACGACGTTGAGGTGATCTGGAAAAGCTTCCAGCTCGACCCAAACCAGCCTACCCTGCCCGACAAGTCCATTTACGAATACCTGTCGGAGCGCAAAGGGATGAGCGTAGAACAGGCCCACCAGATGATAGGCCAGATTACTATGCGGGCCGAGCAAGTGGGGCTGGCGTTCAACTTCGATACCGCCGTAACGGCCAACTCGTTCGACGCCCACCGGCTGCTGCATCTGGCACAGGAAGCGGGTAAGCAGGACGAGACCAAAGAAGCCCTGCTGTCCGCTTATTTCACGGAAGGCAAAAACATAGCTGATGCCGGTACACTGACGCAGATTGGCGAAAAAGTCGGGCTGGACGCTGGGCGGGTTAACGCCATGCTGCAAAGCGACGAGTATACCGACGACGTGCAACACGATATTTACGAGTCCCGGCAGTTGGGCGTTCAGGGCGTTCCGTTCTTTGTGCTGAACCGAAAATACGCCGTATCGGGTGCGCAGGAAAGCGACACGTTTCTGGGTGCGTTACAAACCGCCCACGGCGAGTGGAAAGCCGGTAACCAACCGCAGGAATTAGTCCTGACCGACGGCCCCGTTTGCACGCCCGACGGCGTTTGTGCATAACGAGCTATGTTAAAAAAAAGTCCGGGTCAGCAACGAAACTATCGCTCCGTTGCTGACCCGGACTTTTTTGCATAACGGGAAACGCGCATCAGTAGTCGTTCGTCCGAATGCCGTAATCCTGGCCCTGCGCGGCTACCGTACTGCCAGCTGACCCGTATCTTCGCGACTATGACACGACGCAACCAGTTGGGACAGGCGTTGGTGGGCGGGTTGGCGTTTGCGCGCTACACCATCGGGCATTTTCTGAACCAGCCCGATAACCCGACGGCTTTTGCGCTGCTGCGGTTTGAGGCTATGGATGAGCCGCAGGTCGACGACGTACACCGACATTTATTTTACGAACTGATTTGGGTCGATGCCGGGCAGAGTCAGCAAGCTATCGACTACCAGAGGTATCCGGTGGGGGCAGGGTCGCTGTTTTTTATTTCACCAGGGCAGGTGCACGAATTCGAGGAGTGGGAACCGCTGCGGGGTGGCAGTATCCTGTTCACCGCTGATTTCTTCCTGCTCAACCAACCCGACCAGGATAAGTTGTTTGAATTGAGTTTCCTGGACAATTTCTACGCCAATCCGCTCCTGCATCCCGCCGACGCCGATTTTCGGGCCATTCGCCAGACCATCGCCCTGCTCGACACTGAATACCAACGCCCGGACCGTGCCGATGCTGTACTACAACCGCTGTTGCATAGTCTGCTGGCCCAAATTCAGCGGTGCGTCGATCAGCAACCAGGGGCGGGGCGGGTGTCCAGACAGTATGTGGTGCAGTACAAACAGTTCCGGCAACTCATCGACCAGCATTTTGCTACGGCCCGGTCGGTTTCGAACTATGCCGACCAACTCAACCTGACGCCCCATCACCTGAACCTGATTTGTCGGCAGGTAACGGGCCAAACGGCGGGGGGCGTTATCCGAACGCGCGTTGTGCTGGAAGCTAAACGGCTGCTCACCTTCACCGACCTGCCCGTATCGGCTATTGCTGCTCAACTCGGCTACGTCGATCCGTCATACTTTGCCCGGCTGTTCCGGCAACAAACAGGCTTGTCGCCCCAGGCTTTCCGGTTGTCCGGATCCGCAACCGGCATGTCCGAAAAGTACCGGCAATAGTCGGGTTCGTTCTACCAGGCTGGGGCGGGTGCCGGTACCTTTGTGGTGTTCATTTTTATCACATACGCACAACGATTATGGCACAGCAACTTTGGTTTATCACGGGTATTTCGAGCGGGTTAGGCAAAGCAATGGCTGAAACCTTCCTTGCCGCCGGGCATTTCGTCATCGGCACGTTTCGTAAACCCGAACAGGTCACGGCGTTTAATGAACAGCACAAAGAGGCTGCGTTTTCGTACCAGCTTGACCTGACCAATCCCGATCAGATTCAGGCGGTTGCCCAGTCTGTTACAGACCGGTTTGGTCGTATCGACGTGCTGGTGAACAATGCGGGTTTCGGGTTTGCCGGGGCAATTGAAGAAGCGTCGGACGCCGAACTGCGGGTTGTTTTTGAGACCAATTTTTTCGGAACAGTCGCGTTGACGAAGGCGTTTTTGCCCCTGTTTCGGCAGCAGCGTAGCGGCCACATCATTCAGCTATCGTCGCACAGCGGCATGAAAGCGCCCGCCGGTTTTGGCGTCTATAGCGCCAGTAAATTTGCCCTTGAAGGCATCAGCGAAGCGTTGGCCGCCGAACTCGCCCCGCTTGGCATCAAACTGACCATCGTAGAGCCGGGGCCGTTTCGTACCGATTTTGCCGGAGCCGGTTTCGGTCAGGCCGAGAATCACATTGCCGACTACGACGCTACGGCCGGTGCCTTCCGCAACCGCATGGTGCAGGTGAACGGGCAGCAGGAAGGCGATCCCCAAAAAGCCGCCGAGGCCATTCTGCACATCACGACCATCGAAAATCCGCCCCTGCGGTTGCCACTCGGTAAAATTGCCGTCGGTACCCTCGGAGCCAAAATCGCCAGCGTTCAGCAAGACGTCGACACCTGGCGCAGCGTAGCCGAAGGGGCCACATTTTGACCAAAATAAGGCCCGTTGCTCAATTTGCAGAGCAACGGGCCTCATAACGTCTTCTTGTCAATCTACAACCACCGTGCAGGAAGTTCTAGTACTCTTCCAAAATAGAGAGTAGAAAAATAGTTAGCTTTGCGATATGAGTCGTATCGCCACCCCATTTGTCTTGTCAGAAGCCGACCTGGCCGCTCTTGATCAGTTGGTTACCAAAGGTAAAACATCCGTTCGTAAGCTCAATCGAGTCCGAGCCTTGCAATTTTCGCATCAGGGCTACAGACCCGAACAGATTAAAAACCTACTCGGAATTAGTGTAGCGACGGTTTATAATCTGCGCAAACGCTATCAGCAAGAAGGATTACAGCGGGCAATTGATGAGAAAGACCGACCTGGGCAGCCCCGAAAAGTGACCCCTCAGGTGGAAGCCGAAATTACAGCCATCGCCTGTAGCGAAGCCCCCGACGGGTCCGTGCGTTGGACAGTGGGGTTGATTAATGAGCGATTGATCAAACTTGATATTCACATTCACGATGAGTCAGTACGGTTGGCCCTAAAAAAAGTCGCCTGAAGCCCTGGCTTAAGAAGCAATGGTGTATCGGTCAGATCGATGGGGAGTACCTGGCTAAAATGGAGGATGTGTTGGTGGTTTATAACCGGCCTGTTGATGCCAAACGGGCCAGATTATGCTTTGATGAACGACCTTGTCAATTGCTGGACGATGTCATCGTTGGCTTACGGATTAAACCCGGCAAAGCGGCCAAAGAAGACAATGAATATATCAGGCAAGGAACGGCTGTGGTCTTACTGGCCTACGATTTGGACACGGGCCAACGCTACACCCAAGTGCGAAAGCAACGCACCAAAGCTGATTATGCGGAGTTCATGCAGCAAATTGTGTCAACTTATTACGCTGATATTGAGTACATTGATTTGGTTCAGGACAATTTGAACACGCATAAGTATGGTTCTTTCTACGAACATTTGCCCCTAAGTGAAGCCCGGGTGTTAAGCCGTAAATTGGTATTTCATTTCACCCCTAAGCATGGCTCTTGGCTCAACACGGCGGAAATTGAGTTTTCGGCTTTAGCTCGTCAGTGCTTAGCTCGACGGATTGGATCGCTGGATGAGTTAGGACGTCAAGTCAATTTATGGACAGCCGAACGGAATGAACGAGCGGTCAGGATACATTGGAGTTTTACGGTGGCGACTGCGGAAGATAAACTCAAGAGTTGGTATCAAAAAGT
>JACMPG010000313.1 GCA_014377625.1 Spirosoma sp. | reverse complement strand
TTCTTGCTTTTGGTTTTGGCGACCGCTTCGTCAATTAATGTCTTGGCGACAGCACGGTCTTTTTTCATCAGGGCTACGCCTGCCAGTCCTACGTTGTTCAACTGATCTTTAGGATCAGCAACAGCACCCTTATCAAAGGCTGCCTTTGCCTGATCAACCTGTCCTGAACGCAGATAATAGTAACCGAGATAAAATTGATTCTCGGCAGATGGTGAACCAGCCGCCAACTGCGTCAGGCTTTTACCAGCTTTATCGAATCGGTCAGCTTCGATGTCTTTCAGGGCAGAAGGGATATCCTGTGCCAATACTGGTGTCGCCATCATACCCAGGAGCAGGGCAGAGAACAGCAATTTAGCGGGGGTGTTCATCACGTATTTAGGTTAATAAATTGGGGAAATGGGGTTGTGTTCAGTAAACTACCAACAAAACTAAAAAATTGTCGGCAAAGTATAAAATTTGCTTATTTGGTGATGTTTACCTCTCTATTATATGGTATTGTTGGCCAAAGACCCAATTTTTCTACGATAAGCGCACCAACATCACGAGCCACATAATTGGTAAGTCCCTCGCCCAGACCGGGGTGCGTCTCACGACTCAGTATATATACCGGTCTGCGTAGCGGGTAGTCCTGTAACCCTAATGCCCGCTGAAAAGGCTGGAAATAGTCATCGCGGGTAATTGGGTTCGGCTTATCCGAAACCCCCATTACCCGCAAATCGCGGGAGAGCATAGCCGTTAGTGGCGCGTCATTGTCGCTGATCCAGTTGACACCAATAAACCCCAGTGCCGACGGGTTCTGCTTCACGAAGTCGATCACTTCTCGATTAGACTTCGTAGTAAAGATGCGCAGTTTACTCACATCTTGCACATTGAACTTCTTGAGTACAAATTCCAGGTTACTCGAATTATTGTTATCGAACACCAGCGTAATCAGCCCGCTCAAATTACCACCTTTCAATTGCTTCCATTGGGTGGTCTGTCCAGTAAAGACACCCGCAAGTTCATTCATCGTAATCAGACTGTCAGTATTAGCTCCATTGATGATGAGCGCTACTCCGTCGGTAGCGATTCTGGTGGCATTACCCGGTATTTTCAGTTTGTTCAGCACGGCCTGTTCGTTCGGCTTCAGCTTCCGGGTTGTAAACACGATCCGGGCACTGTCCTGAAGCATTAGATTGATAGCCTCCTGTTCTGGTTTAAAGACAACGTTAAATTTTACATTGGGATATATACCCGCATAAGCTGATGTCAACTGCGTAACCAATGGCCCAAATGACTCGTCGGCAGCCACCGTAATTGTACCTCTTGACGGATTGTCAAGTTGCTCAACGTTATTACAGCCTGACAGCGACAGGGCTGTCAGGCCAAACAAAAGCAGATATTTATTCATCTTCCTGAAAACGTTGATAGGCCCGATAAGCCCGGTAGGCACCGTACACAAACAGCAGGATACCCATGCCGTATCGAAACAATCCCGGTTCGGGGAACACCCCAAACGATTGAGAGGAGGCAATCAGTACGATGCCTCCTCCCATGTACGCCAGCGATGCAAACGCAGCAATGAACAGCGTTAACATCGCCGGACCCTGATTTCGTCCGCGCATGTGGCCTATTCCAGCGTGAAGTTAATTGGCAGGTTATACTTTACCCGCACGGGTCGGCCAGACTGTTTGCCCGGACGCCACTTGGGCATACCTTCTACTACGCGCTTAGCTTCCTCGTCAGTACCGAAGCCCAAACCTTTCAGGACCTGAACGTCCTGAATACTACCGTTGGTATTCACCACGAAGCTCACGAACACCCGACCCGATACGTTGGCTCGCTGAGCGGCTGCCGGGTACCGAATATTCTTGCCCAGATACTGGCCCAGTGCGGCCATACCGCCCGGAAATTCAGGTTGCTGCTCTACCACGGTGAAGATTGTCTCTTCTTTCGGGGCGGCTTCTACAGCAACTTCTACTTTAGTAGGACCTGCCGAGGCTTCGGGAGCAGCAATGATTTCTTCAGCATTGGGGTCACCTTCCTGCGTCTTTTCAGCGGCAACGGCTACCTTCAGTTCTTCCACTTTTGGCGGTGGCGTCTCTTCAGGTACTTCCTCGTCCGGCTTTACTTCGGGCGGCAGGAATTTCACCGTGTTCACCTTTGGTACTTCTACCGGTGGTGGTGGTGGTGGTGGTGGCTCATTGGGATCAATAGGTGGCGGAGGCAACTTCATTAAATCAACCTCAACCATTGCCTGCTCTTCGGGCGGGGGCGTCAGTGCTGTGATAATAGTTGGCAGCAATACACCCAATGTGAAGAGAATGGCACCGATAATCAGAGCGCGGGTAACGGTTTTTGAATACCCTTTCCGCAGGTCGTATGCACCATACGCCTGATTCCGATTCGCAAACACGACATCGTCGAGTGTTGCGTCATTTGGAGTTTCTGCCATGGTGTTTAGATTTCTAATTTTACTTTGTCTTTCAGCAGTACCTTCTCACTATCAGTCAGTTCGTCGACCACTGCCAGACGCTGCGTTTTCGTGATGGCCATCTCGTCCAGCATATCAACCAGGTTCTTGTAGGTCGATTTTTTGGTTGGCTTGATTACCGCAACGAATTTGTCGGCTGAAACTTTGCGCGTGTTGTCCTGAATGGCTTTTCTGAGTTCGTAGCCGTAGCCTACGGTCTTTACTTCGGGGTCTTCGTTGGCGGCTTTTCCAAAGATGTAATACACCTTGTTATTATCACCAAGGAAAATTGTCATTACGTTGGACGCCTTGAGTGGCTCCGTTTCTTCTGTTTTTGTTTTATCCGGCGCGTTATACGTCATTGACGACGGCTTACTTAAGGTAGTGGCCAGAATGAAGAAAGTAATCAGTAGAAAGCCCAGGTCTACCATCGGCGTCATATCGACGCGGGTAGATACTTTTTTGGACCTTACCTTACCACCATCATGTTTACCACCACCACCGCCAGTATTAATTTCTGCCATGGTACATAGTTGTTTGGTTGTTTACCTGGTTTACCTGTTTAGCCGGATAGAATACCGGGCAGACAACCAGTCAAACGGCGTGAATTACTCTGAACTTGCTTTCCAGCCCGCTGGCGGAGCTTCGCTGCCCGTAATCAGGTTGAACTTGTTGATGTTCTGTGCCTGAAGCGTAGCGAGGACGTTTTTGAACTCCGGGAACTTAGCGAGATTGTCGCCTTTCAACGCAATCCGCAGATCATTATTCGCCTTCCGGGCGTTGAATACCCAGTCTTTCAACTCATTGCTGGCAGCGGCTCCGGTCGAATCGACTGGAATACCGGGCTGCTTAAAAGTAGCCTGTTGCTCTTTAGGCAAGTTCAGGTACGATTTGAGCTGATTGATAGGTACACCAAAGTTCGACATCAGCGAGAAATCTTTCTTCTCCTTGTTGGTGAACGTGATACCCTTGGCTTCAGCAATGTTATCAAGCATGGCAATGCGATTGGGTGCATCGTCGATACCGAAATAGACTTTACCATCACGGCCTAAGCCGATGGTCATAATGTCTTTTTCAGGTACCTTGATGCCGGAAATCGACGAGGGCGTCTCAATGGCGGCTGCATCCTGAGACCGGAACTTGGCCGTCAGAATAAAGAACGTCAGCAATAGAAACGCCACGTCAGTCATCGCCGTCATATCCACTGAGGAACTGGCGCGTTTTACTTTAACTGCTGGCATATGTAAGGTTGTTTGCGCGGGTCTGCACCGGGCAGACCCGCATGATACACGTCAGGTTAGCAGAGTCAATGCTCAATGGTGAGCTGCGAAGTTCTGCTGAATGCTCAGGCCGATTTCGTCAATGTTGTAGGTAAGCGTATCGATCAGGCTGGTGAAGTACGAGTACATGATCGTAGCGATAGCCGCCGTACCGATACCCAGAGCCGTATTTACCAGAGCCTCCGAGATACCCGTCGACAGAGCACCGGTGTCGGGCTGACCCGTGGCACCCATAGCTGCGAAAGCGCGAATCATACCAAGTACCGTTCCGAGCAGGGCAATCAGAGTCGATACCGATGCCAGCGTAGCGATGATGGTCAGGTTTTTCTCCAGCATTGGCAGCTCCAGCGTCGTAGCTTCTTCCACCTCTTTCTGGAGCGCAATCAGTTTCTGCTCTTTGGTCATTTCAGTTTCGGTCGAGAGCTGACGGTATTTCAGCAGAGCCATTTTCACAACGTTACCAATCGAACCTTTCTGACGGTCGCACTCTTTGATGGCACCTTCTATGTCGTTGCGGTCGAGCATAGCTTTAACTTTCCGAACGAAGTCATCAATCGAACCCGAACCGTTGGCTTTGCCGATGGTAAAGAAACGCTCGATGGAAAAGACAAGAACAGTCAGGAAGCAAGTGAACAGAATCGGTACAATAAAGCCACCCTTGTAAACGGTACCGAAGTAGTCGCCGGGGAGCGGCTCTTTGGCGTTGTCTCCTTCCTGGAAGTGGCTGCCATCGCCGAAGACAAACATGTACGTCAGGATACCGATGACCAGCAGGATTGGAATAACAAACGCTGGGTTTAGGCCACCTGATTTCTTCTTGGGTGCCGCTGTCTTAGCAGGTGCTGGAGAGGGTGTTTGTGTTTTCATTGGAACTGGACTGTAGGGTTGAAATTAAAAGTTGGTTTGCCCGGTAAAAAAAGTGAAAAATTTAGATTGTTCAGGTTTTGTCAGTCAAATATTTGAGCCAACTCTTCTGAAGCCTCCACAAAACTATGGTTTTTTAAGAGAATACAACACAACTCTATTTTGCAAACTTTCCATAACTGTGGCAATCCACTATTAAGTACTTGGACAAATCTGATTTCAATCATTAATTAACACAGACCGATCATACCTACTAAGTTCCTGTTTTTCAGAGACACCCTGCCCGTCTTCATGCAATCAGCCAGAAAAGACAATTGGACAGATTGGGGGTGATTTATTCATAAAGTTATTGTTAAGGTTCAAGAATTACGTGGAGGTATTCGCCCTCGCTATGACTGATAGATGCGTCCTCAGCATAAATTCCACACGGCCAACTAAAAAAAGCATAGAAAAGCCAGCTCGATTGAACTGGCTTCTGTCAGGATAACGTGTTATGCTACCAGACTATAAAATGAGAGAAGGCGTCCAATCGGATGCCTTTTGTGTCGGGATGGCGGGACAAGGCAGCTGTGCGATATACGAAAAAAGCGTCCGATTGGACGCCTTTTGTGTCGGGATGGCGGGATTCGAACCCACGACCTCTTGCACCCCATGCAAGCACGCTACCAGGCTGCGCTACATCCCGAATGAGGTTTGCAAAAGTAATGAATAACGGAGAATGTACAATGCAAAATGGCTAAGCAAGCAGACATTAATCATCGTACATTCTCCATTATTGATCTACTCAGTTCTTTCCGCTGCCCTGCACCGCCGGAGATTGCTTCCCTGACTGACGCTGTTGTTGCATGGGGTTTTCTCCTCTGCTGCGCTGCTGCTGACGGTACAACTGAAACCGGTTGGGGGCCGATACACGCGGGAAACTGTTGTTCTCCGTGTCGATATCAGCGATTTCGAGGAACGGATCAAGCGTCCATTGTTTCACTTTCTTATTGGTAGTAATGACTTTATTGATGCTAACGTCATTGAACCGCCAGATTTCTGCCGGAAAACGCGCTACAGAATCCGTACCGTCTTCAAACTCCATCCTGATAATAACCGGCATGGGTAAACCACCCTTATTCTTTAGCGAAACCGTGTAGTAGTTCATCTGATCAGCTTTCTCGATGGCTTTACGTTCATCGTCGCTAAGCGTAGCCAGATAGTCCTGATACTTCTTCTTGTCGGCAGCTGTTACCGCGTATTGATCGTAGTTATTATAAAAATCGGCCATTGTGCTGTCCTGAGCCACGACACTCTCGTTTTTGGTAGCCGCGTCGCGCTGTTTGCTGATGGTCCCGGCTTTGCGCAGGGCTTCGGCACGGGCGGCTGCTTTCGTGACCTCTGGATTACCGCCTTCTACCTGAAACCAGTCAATACTCACCAAATCCTGATCGACAGGTTCGACGCCGTAAAACCACCCTTTCCAGAACCAGTCGAGATCAACGCTCGACGCATCTTCCAGTGTGCGGAAAAAATCAGCGGGTTCGGGGCTTTTGAACGCCCAGCGTTGCGCATATTCTTTGAATGCATAATCGAACAACTCACGGCCCATGACCGTCTCGCGCAGGATGTTCAGGGCCGTAGCAGGCTTAGCGTAGGCATTTGGCCCCAGACCAATAACATTATCGGACGACGACATGATGGGCGACAGCACCGATTTATCGGACTTCATATAGTCGACAATCAGTTGCGGCTCCCCGCGCCGGGTTGGGTAGTTATAATCCCATTCCTTTTCAGCCAGGTACTGGCAGAATGTGTTCAGCCCTTCGTCCATCCAGGTCCACTGCCGCTCGTCGGAGTTGACAATCATCGGGAAGAAGTTGTGACCTACCTCGTGAATGATAACGCCAATCATACCGTATTTCACAGCTTCGCTATACGTACCGTCGGGCTCGGGGCGGCCACCGTTGAACGAAATCATGGGATACTCCATACCGCCACCAGCCGTGGCATGGCACGATATAGCCACCGGATAAGGGTATTTGATGGTCCGGTTACCATACGATTTCAGCGTATGTTCTACGACGCGGGTCGAGTACTTGCCCCAGAGGGGGTTACCTTCTTTAGAATAGAAAGACATACTCCATATCTTCTTCCCATCACCATAGACATCGGTCTGCATAGCGTCCCAGATGAACTTACGGCTGCTGGTAAACGCAAAGTCACGCACATTATCGGCCTTATACACCCACGTTTTTTTGGCCGGAGTACCACCCGCTTTGGTTTTTTCGGCAGCAACAGCTTCGTCCTGCGTCACGATCACGACCGGCGATTTTGAGCTGGCAGCCTGCGCCATACGCTTTTGCTGGGTACCGCTCAGCACCTGTTTGTAGTTCTGACACTCGCCGGTAGCGCCAACGATATGGTCGGCGGGGGCGGTGATGGCCACTTTGTAGTTGCCGAAGATGAGCGTAAACTCGCCCTGACCCAGAAACTGCTTGTTCTGCCAGCCGTTTACGTCGTTGTACGAACACAGACGAGGAAACCAGTGGGCAATGAAATAGTTGTAGTTGCCGTCTTTCTCGAAAAACTCCATGCCACTCCGTCCGTAATACTCCGTGATGAAGTAGTTCCAGTCGATGTTGAACGAGTAGCTGCCACCAGTTTTCAGGGGCTGGGGCAACTCAATGCGCATCATGGTCTGGTTGATGGTGTATTTGAGAGGTTTCTTCGATTTACCGTCTGTTACCGCTGTGATGGTATAGCCGTATTTATCGGTAGCCTGCGTGTTGCTGCGTTCCCGTACCGACGTAAGGTTCTGCAACTGACCGAAACTCATACCGTTTTCGTTGATGGTTCCCGTCCGGGTTACGCTACCGGTTGAGCCTTTGGCAAACAGGTTCTGGTCGAGTTGCAGCCAGATGTAAGGCAGCACATCGGGCGAGTTGTTAATGTACGTAACCGTTTCGGAGCCGATAATTTTCTGGTTGGCATCATCCAGTTCAACTTTAATGTCATAGTCAGCGCGGTTCTGGTAATAGTCTTTGCCCGGTGCGCCCGATGCTGAGCGGTATGTATTGGGCGTGGGCATCATAGAACCCAGTTGCTCGAAGCGCGTATTGGCGTTCTGCGGGGCGGGGGCGGGTCGCTGCGCCAGCAGTTGACCTGACCACAGGGTCAGACAGGCAAGAATGATTTGTTTTTTCATGTATGTAGAAAGGTTGTATTGTGTTAGTTTTTACCACTACCCTGCACGGCGGGCGGCTGCTTATTGGTCTGCCGCTGCTGTTGCATCGGATTTGGTCCCTGACCGGCCCCGCGCTGCTGTTGCTTGTATAGCTGGAAGCGCGATGGCTTCGACACGGGTGGAAACGAATTGTCGGCGGTGTCGATGTCGGCGATTTCAAAGAACGGGTCAAGCGTCCATTGCTTCACTTTCTTGTTAGTGGCAATAACTTTATTGATACTGACGTCGTTGAACCGCCAGATTTCTGCCGGAAAACGCGCTACCGAATCGGTGCCGTCTTCAAACTCCATCCGAACAATGATTGGCATGGGCAGACCGCCTTTATTCTTTACCGACAGCGTATAGAAATTCATACCCGACTCAGCCATTTTGCGTTCATCGTCGCTAAGCGTAGTTAGATAGTCCTGGTATTTCTTCTTGTCGGCGTCCGTTACGGCATATTGATCGTAACGGTTATAAAAATCGGCCATTGTGCTGTCCTGAGCCACGACACTCTCGTTTTTGGTAGCTGCATCGCGCTGTTTGCTGATGGTCCCGGCTTTGCGCAGGGCTTCGGCACGGGCGGCTGCTTTGGTCACTTCCGGGTTCTGGCTACTGGCCTGAAACCAGTCTACTTTCACCAGTGCCTGATCTACTGGCTGAACACCGTAAAACCAGCCTTTCCAGAACCAGTCGAGATCAACGCCCGATGCATCTTCCATCGTGCGGAAAAAATCAGCGGGTTCGGGGCTTTTGAACGCCCATCGACGCGCGTATTCCTTGAATGCGTAATCGAAAAGGTCACGGCCCATAATCGTTTCGCGCAGAATGTTCAGACCTGTTGCCGGTTTGCTGTATGCATTTGGCCCGAAGGTGTTGGGCAAAATATTATCCGAACTACTCATGATGGGTACCTGCTTGCTGGAATCGAGTTGCATGTAGGGTACAATTGACTGCGGTTCAATACCCCGCGCCGGGAATTCGGCATCCCATTCCAAACAGGCCAGTCCTTCCAGAAAGCTATTCAGCCCTTCGTCCATCCACGACCATTGCCGCTCGTCGGAGTTGACAATCATCGGAAAAAAGTTATGCCCTACTTCGTGGATGACCACCAAAATCAGGAAATTCTTGGTCCCCTGCGAGTACGTACCGTCTTCTTCAGGACGTGCGCCGTTAAAACTCATCATCGGGTATTCCATGCCGCCAATAGGTCCGTGAACTGAATAGGCCACCGGGTATGGGTAAGCAATGGTTCGGCGCGAATACGACCGCAACGTATGGGCCACCAACCGGGTAGAGTACTGCCCCCATAACGGGTTGCCTTCTTTGGGGTATAGCGACATGGCCCAGACGCGCTTGCCTTCTACGTTTGGATTCAGGGCGTCCCAGATAAACTTGCGGCTGCTGGCGAAGGCAAAGTCACGCACGTTATCGGCTTTATATACCCACGTTTTTTTGGCCGTAACCACGCCCGCTTTGTTTTTCTCGGCGGCTTCGGCTTCGGCCTGCGTTACGATCACAACGGGGTTTTCGCCCGGCTTGTCACCTTTTCCTTTGGCCGAGTTCCAACGGCTTAGCTGGGTGGACGATAGTACCTGATTTGGATTCTGCAACTCGCCGGTAGCGCCAACGACGTGGTCGGCGGGGGCGGTGATGGCCACTTTGTAGTTGCCGAAGATGAGCGTGAACTCGCCCTGACCCAGAAACTGCTTGTTCTGCCAGCCGTTTACGTCATTGTACGAACACAGGCGAGGAAACCACTGTGCCATCTCGTAAATATAGTTGCCATCTTTCGGGAAAAACTCGTAACCCGACCGGGAGCGGGTGGCGTTGGCATCAACAATATTGAAATTCCAGTCAATGGCGAACGTAACCGATTTGCCCGGAGCCAGCGGCTGTGCCAGGTCAATGCGCATCATAGTCTGGTTGATGGTATAACGCAGAGGTTTCCCGGCAACATCCCGCACGGCGGTAATTTTGTGGCCGTAATCTTTGCCTTCCAGAGCCGCGCCGGTGCTAAGCTGCCCAAGGCTCGTTCGTTCGGGGTTTATATTACCCGTGCGGGCCGTGTTCCCGGTGGCATCTGGCTTGAAGAGGTTCTGGTCGAGTTGCAGCCACAGAAACGGCAGCGCGTCCGGTGAGTTGTTTTGATAGGTAATGGTCTCCGACGCGGTGATGTGCTGCTTCTGATCGTCCAGTTCGACTTTAATATCGTAGTTGGCGCGGTTCTGGTAATAGTCTTTGCCCGGTGCGCCCGATGCTGAGCGGTACGTGTTGGGCGTGGGCATCATGGTACCCAGTTGCTCAAAGCGCGTGTTGGCATGTTGCGACGGTGTCTGCGCATTTGCACAGTCAACACTTACGGCTACCAACAGGAGCCAACCTAAATTTCTCATGAAAATTGATTTTTGACGAAGATTATTTGGCAAAAATACACAAGTTAAAAATGTTAATGGTTTTCAACTGACCAAATTTATCTGGTATTGTGCGGGTTTGTTCGATTTCTCCGCGTAACTCCTCAGGCTAACAGCAAACTTTTATCATACCAGAATGAGCGAAATGGCCATACCCGCTGCGATACCCGACACGGCCAGTACCCAGCGCAACCGACTGCCGCGCAGTACCTCCAGCACCAGAAAAGCCACGCTCAGCACCAGCCCAACAATCAACAGCTGACCCAGTTCCAGCCCGATATTGAATGCCAGCAGCGGCTGTAGAATGTCGGCTTCGCGGCCCAGTAAACTACGGAGGTAATTGGAAAAGCCAAGGCCATGAATCAGCCCAAACCCCAACGCCAGCGCATACCGCCATACCCGGCCCGGCTGGTTTTTATCAGCCACAAGCATCGTACGCGTACGCGGTTCGCGAAAGAAAAAATTGGTAATCGCTGTAATCAGAATCGTGATCGGAATCAGCAGTTCAATGAGTGACGTGCTGTATGTGATAAACTGGAGCGTAGCCAAAGCCAGTGTAATAGAATGACCAATGGTAAAGGCCGTTACAAGAATCAGCACCTGACGCCACTGCTGAAGTGTGTACACAGCACAAAGCGCTACTACAAACAGAATATGGTCGTACCCGCGCGGGTCGGTAATGTGGTCGAAACCAAGACCGAGATAGATAAAAAAGTCGTCCATAGTCTATTCCCTGAACCAACCGGCGTACGTTACGTAATTATTGGCCGTGCGGTCAAATATCTCGGCCTGCTCCTGCGAAACGTTCTTGAGAAAACGGGCGGGATTTTCGGCGTAGATCGTGTTGGGCGGGATAATGGTATGCTGCGTCACGACGGCCCCGGCGGCCACAATGCTACCCGTACCCACCACCACTCCATCCATAACAATGGCTCCCATACCAATCAGTACCCGGTCTTCGAGCGTACAGCCGTGAACAATAGCGTTGTGGGCAATGCTGACCATACTACCAATAGTGGTGCTGAATTTCTGGTACGTACAGTGAATAACGGCCCCATCCTGGATGTTGGTGCGGTCACCAATGGTGATGCTGTTGACGTCGCCCCGGACTACGGCGTTGAACCAGACGGTGCAGTCGCGGCCCATCGTTACGTCGCCAATAATAGTAGCGTTATCAGCCAGCCAACAGCTTTCGCCAAGTTCAGGGGTCTTGCCCCGGACAGATTTTATCAGTGCCATAGAGCAAAGGTAACGGGCCCAACAAAAAAAAGCCGACTCACGTGGGTCGGCTCTCTCAATTGGGAACAGAAAATGCTTATTTCTTCATGTCTTTCATCATCTTTTCCATTGGACTCTTCATCTTGTCCAGTGAATTTTTCGCGTCGTCAACCGTCTGGTTCGCGCTTTTCTTTACGTCTTCGAATTTATCTTCGGTCGTGCGCTGTACTTTGTAGTACGAGTCGGCCAGTTGCTGACGCTGCTTTTCGAGGTCGTTAACACGCTGTTCACGCTCTTTACGGGCTTTGCGGCTTTCGTCTTTTACCTCCTGCTTTGCTTCGTCGAGTTGCTTGTCGACCCGGTCCATCTGCTCACCAATCCGGTCAGACAAGTCGCGCCGGTCACGCTCAAAGGTTGAACTACTGTTATTCTGATTTCGCGAATCGTTACTCCGATCATTCATGTTCCGGTCAGGACCGTTATAACTCCGGTTATCCGTTTGGTTCCGCGAGTCGTTACTGCGGGCGTCGTCGTAGCGTGGATTGTTACGTCCGCTGTTCATGTCGGACGATATGCCGCTCTGATTGTTCCGATCGCTGTACGAATTCCGGCTATCGTTGTTATACCGATCGTACTGGTTATAACGCCGATTGTCCATCTGACCCTGCGAGTCATTGCTCGTTCGCGAGTCGCTGCTCCGGGAGTTCATATCCCGGTTATCGTTGTAGCGCGGAGTGTCGCTGTACCGGTCGTTCTGACTGGAGTAATTCCGGCTGTCATTCCGATCACCCTTGTACTGGTAATTGTTGTTGCGACTATTGTCTGAATCGCGCGACGAGTCTGAGCGATAGCTGTCGCTACGTCCGTTCATGTTACGGTCGTTGTTGTTGCGGCTGTTGTCTGAATCGTTGCCGTTAGAACGCGAATCGTTATAACGGCTGTTCATCCGGTCATCATTGTACCGCGAATCGCTGTTGCGATTGCTGTACGCGTCACGACCGTCACTGTAACGCCTATCATTATTACTGTTGTTATACGAATTGCGGCTGTCGTTATACCGGAGATCGTCATACCGGCTGTTCGAGGAACTACGCGAGCCATTATACCGCGAGTCATCGTAACGGCTGTTGTTGCTGTTCCGGTTGCTATCGTAATTGTAATCTGGCGAGTACCGGTCACTACGGTTGCTGTTATAGCTACGGGTGTACGAATCGCCACCCGACATCTGGCTTGGCTGATCGTCGGGGCCATCATACCGGCGTGAATTCTGGTTACGGCTACTGTACGAATCGCTGTCATCCGAATCGTCCCGGTTGCGGCTGAACAAACCACTGCTATTGTTGTCATTGCGCGACATCCGATCCGAATTATTACGGCCCCGCGAATCGGGGTTATTACGGACCATTTCATTCTTACCGGCGTTTGAATCGCCGTAGAGCCATCCTTCTACCGATGAGCAGGACGACAGGCTCACGGTAGCGGCCAGAAAGGCGGCTACCACCCATGTATGTCTAATCATAACGTTGTGTGTGATTGGTTTTCATAACTGATGCTGACCAATACATTCCAAAAAACGGACCAACCGCCAGCTACCCTCTACAACCGCTCAATACCCGCAATTGTTAGGCTTTCCAACAAACGAACTGTGGTGCAGCAGCCCGATTTCGTGGATAAAATCGGACTATTACGCCACAGTTTACGTATCCCGGACCTCCCGGTCCGGGATACATCACATCATTGAATCGTTACCGTACCCGCGCCATTGTAGCTGCGGTATTCGCCGTTGTACATGGCATCGGCAGAGACCGGGCCGAGGATGAACCGGCCTTTTGAGACGGCCCGTGCGAGATAGTAAAACGTTTTGGTCCGGTCGGTAGCGGTGGCAAAGAAGTTGATGCGGTCGTCGCGCAGGTCGAAATGGTCGGGCTTGTCGGGAGCTTTGAGCCAGGTCATGTCGGGCTGCTCGGTTAAGCGCGGGTTTTCTACTTCGAGTCCGGCGGGCAGCAAATCGGTTACCACTACGTTGTCGATGTCCAGCCCGCTTGTACTCTTCAGCGTGACGCGCACCACTACGAGGTCGTTTTGCCGGATGGTTTCCAGCGGGTTTCCGTCTCGGTCGAGGTATTCTCTACGCACGCGCAGACCGTTGTCTCCTTCGGCAATTTGTCCCGATGCCGGGACCCCACTGCTCTGGGCAAAATAATACACATTACCCGACCCTTTCGCATTCAGTAGCAGCGGCTTACCCGTTGGCACACGCATCAGATTAAGGTATGTATTGGTCATGGATCCGAGCGTTTCGTTCCCAGCCGAGATCGTTGCCGTGACGGTGCTGCCCGCGGTTTGGCGGGCCAGTTTACCGAGGGCCAGAAACCCGAACGCAGCTTCTTGTGTGTTGACGTACTGCGCCTGTTTCAACGCGCCCGATAGTTGCCGGGCCAGCGCGGGAATCTGTACATTGTTGCGGTCGGTGTCCACGAGTGCGTCCAGCACGAGCGCGAGGTTGCGCAGGGGCGAGGCATAACTGCCACCCGTTTCGCGGCCCGTGGTGTTATCGGTGTAGCGTTTGGGCAGCAGGGCCACGTAGCTGCGGGTGTCACCGACTCGGTAAAATGCCGAAGCCAGCAGATACCGGCTATCGGTGGTGAGCGTAGCCATGTTCTGTTTATAGTAATTCATGGCCGACCGGTTGGGCTTACCCGCCACGCTGAGTGCATACAGAGCGTAAATACCCGTTCGGCTGGCTATTTTTTGCACGGTGCGGCTCCCCGCTTCGTCATAGACAGCTACATTTTCGGGCATAGGCTGGTTGGTCAGATTCGTGAGGTAATCAATGGCCTTGCTCGTAGCCGTGAGCGATACTTCGTACCCAGCTTCGCTGGCTTCGGTCAGGAAATGCAGCGCGTAGGCCGATACAAACGGGTCGATGTCGGTGCCGACCTGACCGGGCCACATCGAGAAACCGCCGTTGGCCGCCTGTAACGCCGTCACTTTCTGCACCGCCTGACGCACGTTAGTGGCCGGGTTCATATCGCTCTCCCCATTACGAACGAAATACGTATTGGCGTTCATCTGCCGGGTTAGGTCGGCAAAGTATAGCTGCGGAAACGCTTTCGAGATGGTTTGTTCCATACAGCCATACGGATAGCCCAGCAAAAACGACAACTCACGTCCGTACTGCGCCACCGGCGACCGGCTGAGGGTCATACTGGCCTGCGCCGTACCGGGCAAAAAACCCGTCGCCAGATTCAGCGTCTGCGTTTTGCCCCCCGCTACGGCTCCCGACACGAACGTTTTTTGCAGCGAAGCCGCCGGACGAATGGTAATGTCGGTATTCTCGGTGAACGTCTCCCCTAAACCCTTCGCGGTTATCGTTACGGCTCCCACACCAATGGCCTGTTTAGCTGATACGCTGAACAGTACCCGGCCTTCTTTGCCCGGCGCAATGGTGAGCGTTTGGGTGGTCAGACTATCGGCGGTGAGCGGGCCGGTCAGGCTCAGGCGGGCGGTAACGGTGGCCGGTTTTTTGGTGGTGTTGCTGAGCGTAACGGGCATCGTAATCTTGTCGCCCGGACTCAGGAAACGCGGCAGACCCGTGCTGATAACGATAGGGTCAGCCACGTTCATGTTGCTGCTCGACGATCCAAACGCATTGTCTTTGTACGCTACGGCCATGATGCGGAGATTACCCGAAAACTGCGGCACATCGACCGTGAACTCGGCTTCTCCATTCAGGCCCGTTTCCAGAATGCCGCTCCAGAGCGCCACGAGTTTCACGCGCCCGTTGGCCAGCGGATTCACGCGCCGTTCCAGGTCATAGCCATCGCCCCCTACGCTGGATGTTGATTTGAACGACAGTTCGGGATAGAGCAGGGCGTACAAATCGTGGCTGCTGACTTCCAGGGCGCGTTTCTGGTAGAAAAAGCCGTACGGGTCGGGCGTTTGGAAATTCTTCAGCGACAAAATCCCTTCGTCCACAATGGCTACTGTTACCTGCGCATTGCGGGCGGTTTTTACCTTGATCGTCTGCTTTCGTTTAGACCGCGATTCCGTTGCCGTCGTGATCTGAACGGTCAGTTTCGTTGCGTTGTCCTGCACAGTGAGCGACGCAAAGCCATGCGCTACGGTCAGCGGCAGGTTTAGCCCGTCGATAGGCCGGATGAGCGTAGCCGTGATATAGACGTTGGGCAGGTGGTCGGCTTTGACGGGAAAGCTCCACTCTACGGATTTGTCTTTGGTGGTGAGCCAGGTTTGCTCGCGCACGTTGTTGCGTTCGACGGTTACGAGCAGCTTGCCCTCAAAGGGTGTTTTGAAGAGAATCTTTGCCGTTTCGCCGGTAGCGTAGGTAGCTTTATCGGGGGTCATCAGCACCTCGCCTTCCTGACTAACCTCGAACGACGAGGCCGTGGTGCTACCGTAGCTATAAGCGTAAAAATGAGCAGCGGTGTAGTTTGCGCCCGCTGCCCGGCGCACCCGAATCTCGTACTCGCCCGATACCGTTGGCACGTACCGGAAGTTTGCTTTACCAGCTTTAAATGTCAGTGCGTTGCTGTACACCGGCTTTTCGCGCTTTTTAGTCGTGTATTTCACCTGCCCGCTTTCTTCCTTCTCGATCACGGTCTGGTAGTCAAAACGCACCACCTCAATTAGAGCCGTGGCCGATGGTTGCACCGCACCGTTGCCCTGCACAGCCACCAGGTCTACCGGCACGGGTGTGTTGGTCGTTACGTAGGAATCGGGTAGCCGGACACCAAAAAAGGTCGGCTGCGTTTGTACCGCAAACTTCCGAAGCCGGTTTACGGGACGTCCGTTTTCGTCAAAAACCGTCACGAATAACTTACCCTCCAGCATCCCTATATCCTGATACGAGGCCGGAATGGGGAAGCGTTCGGTAAACTGCCCGTTGGCGTTGGTCTTGCCCTGCCGTACGTCTTTCGGAAAGGTCGTGGTATTGGGTATGTCGAAACTGTATTGCTCAAATCCTTTCGGGGCGAAGGCCTTTCGGCTCAGGCGCAGTTCGGTTTCATAGGACCGGTCGGTGGCGGGCGGGCCGAAGAGGTTGGTGGCGGTGGCCGAGAGCGTAATGGTCTGTCCAGTCTGGTAATCCGTCCGGTCGGTGGCTACGTCAACTTTGATGCGGTCCGGCACAAACTCCTCTACGCTCACCGACTGCGAGGTTAGCAATACGGCGTTGGCGTTCTGCACTTCAATGGTGTAGGTACCCGTAACAGCCGCCGGGTCGAGCAGAACGTCGGTATCAACAGCTCCCTGCTTGTTGGTCGTTTTGCGGAAACTCCGCACCTCACGCCCGTTGGGAGCCAATAGCCGGATGAGGATTGGAATTTCGGACGCGGGTTGCCAGTCCTGCGACCGGATAATGGTGTTAAAATGAATGGTTTCGCCGGGGCGGTAAATGTTGCGGTCACCATATACAAACGCATCGAAACCCGTTGGATTATCGCGCTTGCCCTCCACCGCAAAACGCGACGTTTCGACTTCGGTATCGGGCAGAAGCAGGAAATTGAAATCGCTGCCGCGTATCGTTTTATCATCGACGCGGGCCGTAACGAGCGCGACGGTAAAGCCGGGGGCTTTCTCGGTAATCTTATCAAACCGGGCCATGCCACTGCCGTCGGTTTTGAGCGTATAAATCGACTGGTTATTGCTACTGATGAGTGTAACCTCAATATTTTGCAGCGGCTCGGCAGATCTGATCGAGTTGGCCCAGACCACGACTTCGTTAGCGGTCTGGTGCGCAATCAGTCCAATATCCGACACCGACACCAACTGACTCGACTCCAGATACGCTTCGTCTTTGGAGCCAACCGTAACGAGGTAAATTCCCCGGAATTCATTCTGAACATCGGGCAGGGCGATGTTCAGGGCCGATACACCCCGCACTTTGGGCAGGTTGACAGTCTCCACAGTTTTGTTGACCAGCACCCGGCTCAGGGTCTGTTCCTCATCGGCGTTGTAGCTGTACGTACCGTCGGGGCCGTAATTCCCATCGGCATCTTCGCGATATTGCTCGTAACGGTTGGTGCGAAAGTAATTCAGCAGATTATTTTCATAGAGTTTGGCGATTTTGACCTGTACCACCGGTACGTTCACAATGTTCAGCCCCACGTTCCGCGCCCCTTTTTCGGACAGATACACCGCCTTCGGATTGGCGAAGGCAATGCTGGCGGGCATCTTCCCGAAAAACAAATCGCGCGTGACTGGCTCGGCCAGTTTCGCACCCAGCGTACCCCGAATCTGGTCAGTCAGGGTCAGGACGTATGTATCGGTTTCGGTAAAGTTACCACGAACGATAAAGCCGTTTTCGGTCAGTTCGGCAGTCGTGTTCACCGCCGGCTGAATGGTATAATACTGGCTCAGTTGCTCGCTTTGCAATTCCTGCGTCGTAACGACCCGCACTACGCCCTGATTTCCATCGAAGCGGGTTTGCACATCAGCAATTTCGATGGTGTTCTGCGCGGGCAGGGTGGTGGTTTCTTCGATGGGTTCCTTGCTGACGTAGCTGGTTTTCGGCACCTTGATACCCTTGTCAATTTTTACCGTCAGGGGTTGTTCGTTTCTGATATTGGGTGCGTTGGTCAGGGTTAGCAGCACGTTGGCGGGGGCATCGGTGGCGGCTGTCTGTGTAGCAATGGGTTTATCTTCGATAGTTACGTTAGCCTTGCCGCTCACCTCACCCGTGTTGACGGGGTAGTTGAAATTAAGCCGGAGTTTGGCCACGGGTTTACCCGTCTCGCGCGATTTAGCCCACCAGCGTTCTGTACCGGTCAGTTGCAGGTAGGGCGTATGAAACTCAATAGGATCGGCGTCAACGGTCAGGTCTTTTTGCGGGGTTGGTTTCAGCAGGGCGTCGGTTAGTTCGGCGCGGTAGTTAGTGGCCGGATCGAAGGCAACGGCGGGCGAAAAGACCAGTTCGTTGGGGGCCGTCCACTTGAATTTGCCGGGTACGGCGGGTACGAATCGTACGTACTGCGTAGAGTCCCACTCGTTCAGGCGGGATTCAGGCGCGATATTTTTGTTGAGCGTAAACGTCAGATTCTGCGTTTGCTGAACCTCATCGGCAAAGTTGCGCCCCACCACGCTCAACTCGCTGGAGAGTCGCCCGCAGTTGGCCAGCAGAAATACCAGACTGATAAGCGAATAGGGGTAAAACCGATGGTGTTGCATAGAAAGGGCAGTAAGGAGTGAATGGGTATAGAAAAACCCACCCGAAGATGCGGGGTGGGTTTGAATTTGTTTGATGTAAACAAGAAAGAATTTATGGAGTGGTGGGTAACGTCACACTAAAAGATTTCCAAAAAAACCTTTTGGGTTTAGCCAACGGACCTACTTCATCGGCGTAAACTGTACGTTAGAAATTTTCCACGCGCCGTTCTGCTTCACCATCAAGACAGCAATTGCCGATGTGTTATCAAGTGTTTGTCCCTGTACACTGCCTTTTACTTTCCAGTTGCCGGTCATTACGGCGGCATCGGTATTGTACTGCCGGGTCCGGGCGTCAGAAACAACGCCTGTTTCAATGATAACGTAGCCACCGCCAACAGCCTGCGCCAGCAAATCGCCATCCACAACCTGCCCGTCGAAACTGATGATACTAAAATCGCTGGTCAGGTACTTACTAATGGTACCGTCCTCATCGAGCATGGCTTTAAAAAAGGCGTTACCCACGGCAGTTGGATCCTGCATGGGGTCGGCAGCAGTTTGAGCAAAGGTGGCGGTCGTCAGCAACAAAGCTGCGAAGAGTGAAAAAATGAGTTTCATAGTGTCTAAAATAGCTTTTATCGCCGAAAAGTGTGGAAAATATGTGGAAAAGCAAAATGGACATTGATAACCGGATGAAATCCGGTATGAGTTCTTTCCTTTCGGTGTCAGGGACTGAGCTGGCCTCACTGAAACGAAGAAATGGAATCCATCCTGGCTTTAGAAGCTTTTCAACTCAAGTGGATTAACTCAGACAGCTTCTTATACACCAGTAACTCACGTCAGATTTTAGCTGGCGTACTCAACGCGAAAACGTAACGGGCCAGTCCAGACCGTGGTGTACGAGCAGGAAAACGAACAAACCGAGCCAGAGAATATCAACGAAATGCCAGTAAAGCGTAATAAGACGAAGTTTGAGCAGGTTGGGTGGATTCACGCTATAAACGAATGAGTCAACATACGGTCGGCGACGCAGGGCTTCGGTCAGGATAATGCCGAGAAAGATCAGCCCGATGAAGATATGCAGCAGGTGGACACCCGAAATGATGTAGACGAAACTACCCGACGGATTTCCTGCCAGCCCGATGCCTGCCGTGAGCATCTGCCGCCAGCCCCAGGCCTGCAATACGATAAATAAGATACCCAGCATGAGTGTAGTGCCCATGTTGGACCGGTAGCTTTTGAACCGCTCGTGCATGAAGGCCGTATTGGCGTTTCTGAGCGTAAAACTGCTCAGCACAATCGCAATTGTACTGATGAGAAAGACGTTGGGCAATTTAACGTCAGTCCAGCCCGGCCCGGACCGACGCACGACATAAGCCGCCAGCATGATCGTAAAAATCATGACACTGCTGGCAATGCCGAGCCAGACCATAAAGCGGAACGGCTCGCGCCGTTTCGTTACAAAATTACTCATTTCAGTTACCAGTTATCAGTTACCAGTTATCAGCATCAACTTTCTACAGGCACGAGCAATCGCTGAGGATTGCCCACTGTTTGCTGGTAACTGATTACTGTTTACTGTAGTCTTCCTTTCCAAACGCGGTAGTCCCTGAATTGGTTTGGGACCAAAACCGGCGTATTAAAGAGACCGTACACCGTAGAACCCGAACCGCTCATGCTGGCATAAACGGCCCCAGCCTCATAAAGCTCTGCTTTGATACGGGCCAGCAGCGGGTACTTCGGAAACAGGCTGTCCTCAAAGTCATTCCGCACCGTATCGCGCCAGGTAGCAACGGGAGCCGTGAGTTGCCCGCGCAGAGACGTTTCGGGTTGTTGGGGGCGCACACCGGCGTAGGCTTCGGCGGTTGAAATCGCCACGTTCGGATACACCAGCAAAGCATGATAGCCACTCAGGTTGAGGTCAATTTCCTCAAAAACGTCTCCTTTTGCAATGCAGTACACAGGCCGGTTTTCCACGAAAAAAGCGCAGTCACTACCCAGCCGACGGGCGTAGTTTTCTAACTGCCCCATTGTCAAACCCAGCGTAAACCGTTCGTTCAGCATTTTTAGGGCGAAAGCCGCATCAGACGAGCCGCCCCCCAGCCCCGCCCCAATCGGAATAATCTTGTGCAAATGGATCTGCACGGGTGGCAGGTGAAAATCGGCCCGGAGCATATTATACGCCCGAACGCACAGGTTCTGACCGGGATTGCTACCCGGAATAGTCAGACCGCTACTGCTGAACGCGAACGTTTCGGTGGGAATAATCTCCAGCGCGTCGGTCCAGTTTACCGGGTAAAAGCCTGATTGCAACGTGTGGAAGCCGTCAGGCCGTTTGGCGGTAATGCGCAGCCCGATGTTGATTTTGGCGTTGGGAAAGGAAAGCACTGCGTGTAATGATGAAGTATAAGTGATGAATTATGAGTAAATACGGCGGAGTTATACTGATTCATAATTCATAATTCATAATTCATCATTTATAATTCATCATTCATCATTTTATTTCCAGTACGCGGAACTCGGTACGGCGATTGCGCTGGTGTTCGGCTTCGGCACAGATAACACCATCGGTACAATTGTTTATCAGTTGCGTTTCGCCCAGTCCGATGGCCCTGATGCGTTTTCGGCTGATCCCCTTACCCGTGATGTAGCGGGCAACGGTTTCGGCCCGTTCCTGCGACAGAGCTAAGTTGCGGGCGGCCCCGCCCCGGCTATCGGTATAAGATCGGATTTCAATGACCAGCGATGGGTATTTACGCATGGTCGTTACTACCTTATCGAGTTCACGGGCACCGTCGGCGCGAAGATTAATACCTCCGAAATCATAGTAAATATTATCGACCAGCAGCACGTCACCCACGCTGAGCATCCACAAATCAGCAGCCACTTCTTTTGGTGTGTCTTTTTTGGGCAGGCGTTTGATCCGATTGGTATTGGTACCAAAGGCTGGTTTAGAGGCCGCCAGCATATAATCGCATCCCTCTACAATGTCGAATGCGTAATAACCGTCCGGCCCCGTTACGTACTCCCGCTGCGTGTGGTCGCACTCGTTGCGGAGTCGCACCGTAACGCCCTCGATGGGTCGTCGTTCGCGTTCACTCACGACCGTACCCCGAATGCGCGAGCGGGTCAGCGAGCCGGCAGGTACTGGGGTGTTCACTACCTCGATGGTGTCCATGATGACCGTGGGTTTGAACATGCCGATCTCGATCCGGCTCGGCTGGTCGTCGGTCAGGTTACGGGTTGTAAACCCAACGGTGGTGTTGATGTACCCGTCGCGGCTGCTCTGAAACGTGAACTCGTTGTTGGCCTGTAAGCAAATTCGGGCAAAGCCGTCTTTATCAGTAGTAAGAGTCTGATCGGGCGGTGCTTCACTGGCGGCTTTCACTACAACAATTACGCTGTCCAATGGCTGATCGGTGTCGGTATCGTAAAGCCGGATGGTCAGGTCGCGGCAGTCGAAGAGCGAACTCTCGCGCACAAACCGGTAAATATCGTCGTTGCCTTCGCGCCGGTTGCTGCTGAAGTAGCCGCCCTGCCGCCGGGCGTCGGTAATGAGGCCAAAATCGTCTTTAGGTGAGTTGATAGGGGCTTCGAGCGTAGATACACCCTGCACGGTGGTACCGTTTAGCAGACTGGCATAGAAAATGTCCAGACCGCCCTGCCCACGCCGGCCATCGGTCGAGAAGTATAGATTACCGACATCGTCTACGAACGGAAAGAGCTCATTGCCTTTGGTATTTATGGTGCTGCCGAGGTTAACAGGCTTTCCCCACCGGTCATTCTGATTCTGGGTCACATACAGGTCTGTTCCACCGAAGCCACCGGGCATGTCAGACGCAAAATACAGCAGTTGCCCGTCGCGGCTCAGTGTGGGGTGGCCTACCGAATATTCGTCGCTGTTAAATGGCAGTTCCTCGATGTTGGTCCAGGCTCCGTTTTGCTGGCGTGCGGTGTAGAGTTTCAGTTTATTAATGCCTTCGCTACTCTTGCCGGCCTTGCCATCATTGTAGTTATTACGGGTGAAATAAATCCGACTCCCATCGCGCGAGAACGTAGCGGGGCCTTCGTGGTAGCGCGTATTGAGTGAATTGTCGAACTTCTGCGCCGGGTTAACCAGACGGGCTTCATAACCCAGCCCTTCGGCCACGTTGACACCCACCGAGAAGTTGGGCACCGTGGGTGAGTCGTTGGCGGTGGGCCGGGTGTAATAGTCTTTGCCTACACTGCGGCTGGTGCGGGTATTGGTGGATTTGGGAACGGTACCCGCGCTGCCATCCGCGTTGATGATGCTGGTCACGTCAAGGTCTTTCCGGTTAAGTACGTACAGCAGGTCTAAATAACCAGCCCCACCCCCCTTGCCGGTTGTCTCGATGGTTGAACCACCCTTTGTACCATGCACATACACCAGCCCATTCTGATAGAAGGCCGGACTAAAATCTTCATCTTTCGAGTTGAGAGACAGATACTCGATCCGGTAGCGGGTCGATTCACTCTTGCCGTCGCGGTCGTTGAGGGGGATGGGAGCGGGTACCCGGTCGGGCGTTACGGTTTTCAGTTTCAGGTAGCGTTCATATTGTTGCTGGGCTTCCTGAAATTTACCATTTCCGGCCAGTGTCTGGGCATATTGTAGGGTTTGCTGGGGGTCTTCGTCCGGGTTATTGCTGAGCGATTCCCGGAAGTACCGCTCGGCCTTTTCCCCGTCTCCTACCTGCCTGTACGCCCGTGCCAGCTGGCCCTGCACCCGCACTTTCTGCTCAGCCGCGAGGGGCGTTTCCTGATTTGATAACAGTTGCGTATAGGCGTCAATGGCCCGGCCATATGCTTTGTAGTTGAGCAGCCGGTCGGCCTGCCTCAACAACGAATCGGTTTGCGCCAGAGCGGAGAAACTCCCCACCCACAGCCAAACGCCTGCTAACCAACTAATCCGGGTCCTGTACATACTTATGGTATCCTTTTTACTTCGCCGACATCCAGGGCCTGCTTAATCGACAAGTGAAGTTGTTCGTTCTTTCATTTTCGGACAAAACTACCGCACAAGCGTCATGAAGCGCGTAAATTCATGTCCATCACTGAGAGTTACCGGGTAAAAGTACGTACCATCTGGCAGTCCTTTGCCAGTGACTACACCCATTTCTTCATTGGCGGTACCCTCCCAGTCATTTTAGGAGTTTCCCGATGATAAACGTGATTTCCCCACCGGTTGTATATATCCAGCCGAACACATACGCCATCCGGCACATAACGGATAACAAACCGGTCATTAACACCATGGCCATTAGGCGAGAATCCCTCCGGAATGAATATCGTCGCTGGCTCGTGGTTCGTTTGGGCGTTTTGCTGTCCGGTTGGCAAGTCCAGTGTCCTCTGCTTTACCTGTTGTCCTGAATCGGCGATGTCCCGCTTATCGTCCAGACGATGGGGCGTTGTAAGCCGATCCGCAGCTCCCCGGCAGGGACCATCCCCATCGGAATCGGGTGTGCTGACGGTAACTGCCTCACCCCCATCTGACCGACGCACGGTACCGAGGCAATTAGAAGCCGACAACACAACCGGCTGACCAGCACAAACATCGGTGGTAATGCTGTAAATGACCGGAACCACGCGCAGATTTACTTCGACCAAAACAGCCTTAAATGTGCTGCTGACGCAGTTATTCTTTTCGCAGGTGGCCCGAAATGGGGTGGTCTGCTGCGGCCTGACCCGAATACCCGGCCCAAACTCGCCCGTTGACCAGACAACGGTACCCGCACAACCCGTAGCTGCCAGCCTTACTGAGTCATAACGGCAAATAGACGTTACCAAACTGCTAAGAACGGGCGGGGTAGGATGCCGACACGTATCGTCAATAACGGGCGTACCGGCCATTGCTGAACATGCCCATGGCCACCCGTAACTTATCGGGACAAAAAATAACCACCGAGCGCGTTGTAGTCGTTCGTTCATATATGCATACCAATCCGACAAAGCGTGTCGAATTTCGTGCCAATCCCTGACAAGACTACTCTCAGGACATTATAATCGAAAATGGCCAGTGAAATACCGTTATATGGCCCAAAAACCCCCAATCCCGGCATAGCACGCCGGATTATCACAAACTATGCCAATCTACTTTTGTAACGATAAACTCTACAACACACAAAAAAAGGCTGATTAGTGTACAAAACGTACATCAACCAGCCTTTTTGCTTTATCACCTGATTTTACTGGCGCGGGGGTATGGTAGTTGAAGACGCCCCTGTAGTACCTGTCGATGATGAACGGGCTTTCCGGCTCTTGGTCCGGCGGCTGGTGTTGCCGGTTGTGCCGGTACCCATGCGGTCATTCGTACCCATTTTCGAGTCCGCTGTCGGTGCAGTGGCACCCGCATTCATGGTACGGGTTCCGGTCGAATAAGTTCCGTTGTTCATGGTGCCGGTTGTACCGTTGTTCAACGTACCGGTCGTAGTGCCGGTGGCCGGATTCGGGGTGGTGTAGGTACCAGTAGTCGTGGTGGTACCGTTGTTATTCATCATACCCGAGTTAGTTACTGGCGGCTGGGTCTGATGCGTACCCGTGTTGGTACCGTTGTTCATCGTACCGGTTGTGGTAGTACCCGTGGTACCTACACCCGTAGCGTTTGTGGTCTGCGCCGTGGCGTTGAGGGTGATACCGGTTGCCAGCATTATACCCAAAATCATTACTTTTTTCATCGTTGAGTTTGTGCCTGTTATCAGGCTTTGTTTACAACGATAAAAACCGACATGGGAGCGGTTTGTTCAGCATTCCCTACTACTTATATAGAGATTGTTGTCAATTTGAACAACTTCAATTTCTATCGGTCATCATTCAGCTTACGAAGATGAGAGAACAGCTTCTCAAGTAGGCGTATATCGTTATCCCTTACATCGGCGGTGGCAGTTTTATCAGTTATCTCTTATCGGTTTGTGATTGACTAATCAGCATAAAAAGAGCAGCGGAGACGAATCTCCGCTGCTTCTTTAAAAACCAGGAATTGAAACCGGCTTACAGATTACCCCGCTTCATTTCTTTCACGGCGAAGTCTGCCGCACGGGCGGTCAGGGCCATGTACGTCAGCGACGGGTTCACGCACGACGACGAGACCATGCAGGCACCATCGGTATTAAAGACGTTTTTGACTTCGTGAAGCTGGTTGTGCGCGTTCAACACCGACGTTTTAGGGTCTTTGCCCATGCGGGCGGTACCCATTTCGTGAATGCCAATACCGGGGTTTTTGTTGGTGTCGTTGTAAGTCGTGACGTTTTTGCAACCGGCGGCTTCCAGCATTTCGGCGGCATCGTTCATCATGTCTTTACGCATCTTGTGTTCGTTCTCGCCATAAGCTGCGTCGAACAGGTAAACCGGCAGGCCCCACTTGTCTTTCTCGTCGCTGAGGGTAAAGCGGTTGTCGGGGTTGGCAATCATTTCGCCGAAGCCACCGAGACCCATCGACCACGGGCCGGGCATCGTCAGGCTGTCTTTGAAATCCGCTCCAAAGCCGTCCATGCCGTTACCCCGGTTCCAGCCCGAGCGGCCCGCGCCACCCTGATAGCCGAAGCCCCGGACGTAATCGCGCTTGTCGCCCGCCCAGTTGCGGTAGCGCGGCACGTACACGCCGTTGGCCCGCCGACCGTAGTAGTACTGGTCTTCCATGCCCTCGTACGAACCCGACGCACCAGCCGCGAGGTGGTGGTCCATAATGTTGCGTCCCAGTTGGTCGGACTGATTGCCCATGCCATTAGGGAACCGGCGCGATTTGGAGTTCATCAGGATACCCGTACTTGGAAATGCCGATGCGTTCAGGAAGATAATCCGGGCAAAATACTCGCGTACCTGCTTCGTGTTCTGGTCAATGACCCGAACGCCGGTTGCCTTCCCCTTCTGCTCATCATAAATCACCTCCGACACAATTGAATCGGGGCGCAGCGTCAGCTTGCCGGTCTTCATCGCGGCTGGCAACGTGGCCGACTGCGTGCTGAAATACGCGCCGTAAGGACAGCCGCGCATACACTGGTTGCGGTACTGACAGGCAGCCCGGCCCAGGTCGTAGTGGAGTTGCTTAGGCTGCGTGAGGTGGGCCGTACGGCCAATGGTCACGGTACGCTTACCAAACTGCTTTTCTACGCGTTTCTTTACCTCTTTCTCTACGCAGTTCAGATCCATTCCTGGCAGAAAATTACCATCAGGCAATACGTCCAAACCGTCTTTGTTACCAGAGACCCCAACAAATCCCTCAACGTATGTGTACCAGGGTTCGAGGTCTTTGTAGCGAATGGGCCAGTCGACGCCGATATTTTCTTTGGCGTTAGCCATGAAGTCTTCTTCGTTCCAGCGGTAACTCTGCCGCCCCCACATCAACGACCGGCCACCTACGTGATACCCACGAATCCAGTCTACTTTGCGACCTTCTTTCTCGAGGTACGGATTTTCTTTGTCGTTCTCGAACATATGCCGCCATTCTTCGTTGGCGGTGTAGCCGGTACGCATGTTGGCCCAGTATTCTTCGGCGGCCATGGCCGTTACGCGGCCCCGGTGCGGGAAATCCCAGGGGTTGTTAGTAGCGGTAGGATAGCCTTCAATGTGTTTCACATCACGGCCCCGCTCCAGCATTAATACTTTGAGGCCTTTTTGGGCCAGTTCTTTGGCCGCCCAGCCACCGGATATACCCGAACCCACAACGATAGCGTCGTAGGTCATGTCTTTCTTAGCGTCTATATTAAGGTTCATCTTTTAAGGAATTATAGAGTTGTACGGTTGTATAGTTATAAAGTTGGCTACCGCAATGTATGTTACTGTTGCCCAAAGGGAACTCTGTAACTATACGACTCTATTACTGTACAACTATTTGTTTAGAGTGCCCACGCCTTTTGGCCGGGTTTGAGGGGAACACAGCCATCGTACCGGCCCGGAACGGCCACGTACTCGAGAGCCTGGGTCGCGCCGATTTCGGAGGTAAAGTAACCCGTCAGAGTCAGGTCTTTCAACATCGTGAAAAACGGCGTCGTGCTTTTCTGCTTTTCTTTGGGCAGCTGTACGTCGTTCTGACCGGCTCCGGCCTGCACTTTTTTGGCGTTGGCCATATCGGCACGCTGCACCTTGGCTTCGGCTTCCAGCTTCTTCACGATGTCGATACGCTGCGTACCATCGAGTTGAGCGAAGGCTTTGCCATAGGCATCCTGACTCAGTTTGTTGGTGCGGGCCAGACCTTCCACGAACGCTCTTTGTTCGGGTTCGCGGTAGCAGTCCTTCACGATGATGTCGATAATTTCGTTCACCTTCGCGGCTTTGGCACCGGGCGTTTTGGTGGTCGGAATAATCGTGTCGGCGAGTTCGGCGATGGTCGCGTCCTGGTCGGCGGTGAAAAACACTGGCTTACCAGTCAGTGCACGGCGGGTGGCCGACGCT
>JACMPG010000312.1 GCA_014377625.1 Spirosoma sp. | reverse complement strand
ACGTTCCGCTCAAATACCGTGAAGAGAATATCGGGCCGTTCGCCCAGTTGCCGGGCAATCGCTATCGACTCCATCACGGCATCGAAACACCGCACCCCGCGCGACGCATCATGTTCGGCAGCCACCGGCGAATCGAGCGAGAAATGCAGCATATCAACCAGCCCGCGCAGTTGTTCGGCCCGTTTAGGATACAGCAGCGCGTTGGTGGTAATGGTCGTGATGAAACCGAGTTGTTTGGCTTCGCGGAGCAAATCGGGCAACTGGCGATGCAGCAGCGGTTCGCCCCCCGTAAAATCAATGACCCGAACGCCGAGTTTTTTCAGGTCGCGCAGGTTGGCGCGAGCATTGTCGAGCGTGACGTAGGGCGAGGGCCGCTCCCAGATGTCGCAAAAGCTACACGTCGCATTGCAGCGATACGTGACGTAGTAGTTGCACAGAACCGGGTGTTTAACAAGGCGCATTACGTCAACATCGTAAACAGGCTTGATAGTTTGTCTTTCAGGTCTTTGCGGTCCACAATGAAATCCAGAAAGCCGTGTTCCAGCACAAATTCGGCACTCTGAAAGTCTTTGGGCAGGTCTTTACCGATGGTTTCGCGGATAACGCGCGGCCCGGCAAAGCCAATCAATGCCTGCGGTTCAGCAATGTTGAAATCGCCGAGCATGGCGTAGGAGGCCGTAACGCCCCCCGTTGTCGGGTCAGTTAGCAAGGAGACGTAGGGCAGTTTAGCCCGCGACAGCAGCGCAAGTTTGGCCGACGTTTTGGCCATCTGCATCAGTGAATAGCCCGCTTCCATCATCCGCGCCCCGCCCGACCGCGAAATCATCAGAAACGGTGTGCGGCTGGCAATGGAGTGGTCGATGGCGCGGGCAATTTTTTCACCTACCACGCTGCCCATCGAGCCGCCGATGAACGTAAAATCCATGCAGGCTATCGTCACCGTCTGGCCATTCATGGGGCCGTAAGCAGTGCGGACGGCATCGCGTAAGCCGGTTTTGCTCATAGTAGCCTTCACGCGGGCCGGGTAGGGCTTGGTGTCGGTAAAGTTGAGCGGGTCGGCGGAGGTCATGTTCGCGTCGAGTTCGGTGAATGTATCGTCGTCGAACAGAATAGAAAAGTACGCTTCGGAGCCGATTTTTTCGTGGTAGTTGCAGTGAACGCAGGTATAGGCATTGAGCCGGTGTTCGCGCGTTTGCATGGCTTTCTTGCAGTTCGGGCATTGGTACCACAGGCCATCGGGAGCCTCCCGTTTCATTTCGGTGGGGGTCAGAATCCCCTTATCTTTTCGGACAAACCAGGACATTTCTCAGTAGGTAGTTAGCAGTTGCCAGTAAGCAGCGGCAGGAACCCCGCGCGGCAAAAGGGATGTAAAGTTACGAAGAAACGAGGGATAGCAGAAGATGGGACGCCCATAAACCACCGCGTTTACCGGAACGTCTTTGCTTCCCGAATCAGCGATTTGTATTGCGCCGTGTCCATCACCTTTTTATAGTACTGTTTGGCCAGGTTGCGGTTGCCGGCGCGGGCGGCAATGCGGGCCAGACCCGCGTTAGTCATCGCTTTGTACTCTTCGGTGTAGGGTTTGTTGGCGGGTAATTTCAGCGCAATCTGGTACGCTTCCGCAGCAGCCTTGTCGTCGTGGTCGGCCTGCTCGGCCAGGATGCCGGTAAACGTGGCAATGGCCAGCGGCACGAGTTTATTGGGTAATTGTTTGAGCCGCTGTACCGCCGGGCGGGCCTCGGCGTAGCGACCTGTCAGCAGCAGCACCTCGGCGTCCATCATAGCAAACAGCGGGTTGGCGGGAAACTTACCGGCCAGATATCGGGCGTACGGAATGGCGCGGGTGGGCTGCATCTCGTATTTTACCAGAATGTGCGACAGGTAATAATTAGCCACGGTACGCATGAACAGGCCCCGTCTGGTAGCCACGTCCATTTGTTTCAATCCCAGGTCCATGTCGCCATCGCTGAAAAATACCATGAACGGTTTTACAATGGTGTGGTCCATTGGGTAGCGTTCAACGTAGTAGTTGTACAGCCCCGTTGTAAAGTAAAAATCGGGGTTTTTGTCCAGTAGTTTCATCCCGTCTTTCAGGTAGCCGTAGCACCGGCGCGATTCGCCCACGGCCTTTAGCGATTCGCCCTCATTGTGGTATAGTGCAGCCAGATAACTATGGGCGGTGAGGGCAAAAAATACGCCTTCGGGGTTGTTGGCATCCTTGTCGAGCATCTGTTTTGCCAGATCTATTCCCTCGTTGACGGCCTCTACAAACTGCGCCCGTGCCGTTTTGTTCTCGTGAACGGGCAGGTATTGCAACTCGATTTTGGTGGCCAGTAGAATCGGTCCGAGCGGATGTTGCGGGTGGCGGGTGCGGAGCTGCCGAATCTGAACGTCGGCCTCGGCAAAGTGCATCCCGTAGATTTCGTCCAGTGCCCGCTGAACAATCTGCTGGACGGTAGGGTCGGTAACGCCCTGCGCGCGGGTCAGGCAGGGTAGAAAAATAAAGGCAACAAAAGCGGTTGCGCGGCAAATGGCGGTCGTTGATGTCAAAGTGTACTGGTTGATTCGGCACGGTCGGAACCGTACTTTTGTTCATTGCGTCTTATCTAACGAGGGCTATACGTAAAAGTTTCATTCATGATTTCATACGACCAGTTTATACTCGACAACGGCCTGAAGGTGTTTGTCCACGAAGATACCACAACGCCCCTGGTGGCCGTCAATATCCTGTATAATGTCGGTTCGCGCGATGAAGACCCCAACCGCACGGGTTTTGCACACCTGTTCGAACACCTGATGTTTGGTGGTTCTAAAAATATTCCGAGCTATGATGAGCCATTGCAGCGCGTGGGGGGCGAAAACAACGCCTTCACCAGTCCCGACATTACCAATTACTACATTACCCTCCCGGCGGCTAACATAGAAACCGCGTTCTGGCTCGAATCGGACCGGATGCTGAGCCTGTCCTTCGACCCGCAGGTGCTGGACGTGCAGCAGAAAGTGGTTATCGAAGAATTCAAGCAGCGGTACCTTAACCAGCCCTACGGCGACGTCTGGCTTAAGCTGCGCCCGCTGGCCTACCAGCAGCACCCCTATCGCTGGGCCACCATCGGCAAGGACATCGGCCACATCGAAAATGCTACACTCAACGACGTTCGGGATTTCTTTTTCCGGTATTATCTGCCCAACAACGCCGTGCTGGTGGTGGCCGGAAACGTAACCCTTGAGCAGGTGAAGCAGCTTTGCGCCCGTTGGTTCGCGCCCATCCCGGCGGGTGCGCCTTACGTCCGGCAGCTCCCGCCCGAACCCCGGCAAACGGCAGCCCGGAAGCTCGAAACCGAAGCCAGCGTACCATTAAGCGCACTCTACAAAACCTGGCACATGCCGGGCCGTTTCGACCCCAGCTACCAAACCGGCGACCTCCTGGGCGATATGTTGGGCCGGAGCAAATCGTCGCGCTTGTACCAGCAACTACTACGTACTAATCCGCTGTTCAGTAACGTAGGGGCCTACATTACTTCTTCGCTGGACCCCGGCTTACTGGTGGTGCAGGGTACGTTGAACGAAGGTGTTTTGCTCGAAGAAGCCGATGCCGCCGTAGAAGCCGTAGTACAGGATTTCATGGACAACGCCGTGCCTGATGAGGAACTGGCCAAAGTGAAAAACCAGGCCGAAGCCACGCTGGCATTCTCGGAAGTGGAATTACTGAACCGGGCCATGAACCTCGCCTTTGCGGCCAACGCGGGCAATCCCGATTGGGTCAACGACGAAGCCGCCAACATCCAGGCCGTTACGGCTGCCGACATACAGAATATGGCCCGGCAGGTGCTGCGCAAAGACAACTGCTCCACGCTGTATTACAGGCGCACCGAAACCGCTTAACTATTGCCACTATGGAAATCACCTATGACCCTAAACCGCTCACGACTGACCAACTGCACCAGCTTTCGCAGGAAGTGAAACAGGCCCTGACCGAGCTGTACGGCGAGCGGCTGGAGCGCGTTATTCTCTACGGTTCCTACGCACGGGGCGACTTCCACGCCGAATCTGATGTGGATTATCTGGTGGTGCTGTGCGATGAGGTACGGGCGGGTAAAGAAGTCAGAGAAATGGCTTCAGTAATTGGCCCGTTGGCTTTAAACTACGGGGTAGAGGTGTCTATATTTCCAGTGAATGCGACAACGTATGAATCAGGTTATACGCTTTTTTACCAAGCCATACAGCAGGAAGGCGAGAACGTATGATAAATGAGGGACGGATTCGGAATTACCTGCTGAAAGCTAAAAACGATTTGGCCGAAGCGCGGTTGCTCCTGTCAGCTGAGTACTGCGATGGAGCCTGTAATCGGGCCTATTATACCCTGTTCGATTGTCTGATGTTGCTTTTGCATTCAACGGGCGGACCTTTACCGAAAACCCACACGGGTACACATACTGAATTCCGGAAACAATTTATACTGGGCGGAATTTTCGACCGGATTTATAGCAATACGATCACTGAGCTGTTTAATCTTCGGCAGGGTGGTGATTACGAAATCGACTTCGATATTTCTTTAGACGACGCTCAGGATGCGGTCGAAAAAGCGGCTGAATTTGTCCGCCAAACCGAAGAGTACCTTCGCTAAAATGGTTTTGATGTATGAAAATTCGCGTTGGGCAGGGCTATGATGTTCACAAATTGGTTGAAGGCCACCCGTTCTGGCTTGGTGGTATTCAGATTCCACACACCCACGGCGCGTTTGGCCACTCCGATGCCGACATAGTGTGCCACGTTTTGTGCGATGCCCTGCTGGGGGCGGCCAACATGCGCAATATTGGGTATCATTTTTCGGACAAAGACCCGCGCTGGAAAGGCGTGGACAGTAAAGTCCTGCTGGCCGGAGTGCTGCGGATGATTCGCGAAGCGGGCTACGAAGTCTCGAATGTCGATGTGACAGTGGTGTTGCAGGAGCCGAAACTCAACCCGCACATCCCGGCCATGAAAACGTGCTTGTCGGGCGTGATGAACTTGCCCGAAGACGATATCTCTATCAAAGCTACCACGTCCGAACACCTTGGCTTTGTGGGCCGGGCCGAGGGAATTGCTGCGCACTGCGTAGCGTTGATTTATAAATCGATTGCTTAACCTACTCTACCAATATGCACCTGTCTATTCGTTTCGTACACGTTTTTTGCCTGTTCGCGCTCTCACTGACTGCCGCCTGTGGTCAGTCTGCAAAACCCGCCCAACCCATCGATATGCCGCTGGGGTTTGAAGAATACGACCCCGTCTCGACGCTGAAGGTGCCGGAACACAAGCCGATGCGGGCCAGGTACCCGTTCATCGACGTGCATAATCACCAGTATCAAATGGATAAGGCTGACCTGAATCCGTTGCTGGCGCAGATGGACAGCCTGAACCTGCAGGTCATGGTCAATCTGAGCGGGCGCGGCTGGGGTAGCGTAGCCGAAAACACCCGGTTCTTTACCGATGCCGAAGCCAATATTAACAAGACAAACCCGAAACGGCTGGTCCTGTTTTCCAACATCAACTTCGACGATATTGGCAAAACGGGCTGGACCGACGAAGCCGTGAAGATTCTTGAAGCCGACGTAAAGGCGGGTGCGCGGGGACTGAAAATCTACAAGTCGCTGGGGCAGAGCGTGAAAGACGAAACCGGGCAGCGTGTGCGTGTCGATGACCCGGCGCTGGACCCGATCTGGGCGAAATGTGGCGAACTGGGTATTCCGGTGCTGATTCATACCGCCGACCCCAAGTCGTTCTGGGACCCGATGGACCGCTATAACGAACGCTGGCTGGAACTCAAACTGCATAAGGGCCGTCGCAACGCCAGCAACCCCGTTTCCTGGGAAAGCCTGCTTGCCGAGCAGCATAACGTGTTCAGGAAGCATCCTAAAACCACGTTCATCAACGCCCATATGGGCTGGTATCCCAACAACCTCGGTAAGCTGGACAGCCTGATGCAGGTGTTTCCGAACATGAATGTCGAGATTGGTGCGGTCATCGCCGAGTTGGGGCGTCAGCCGCGCACCGCCCGTAAGTTCTTCGAGAAGTATCAGGATAGGATTCTGTTCGGGAAAGATAGTTGGGTGCCGAGCGAATACGCTACGTACTTCCGGGTGCTGGAAACCGACGACGAGTACTTTCCGTACCACAAGAAATACCACGCGTTCTGGCGTATGTATGGCCTGAACCTGCCCGATGAGGTGCTGAAAAAAGTGTATTACAAAAACGCGCTTCGCATCATTCCGGGTTTAGATAAAAGCCAGTTTCCTAATTAATTCAACCGTGTCTCAATCAACAAGCTGTATCATGAAAACTTTCCTTTTGAGTTCTCTTGCCCTCATTTTTGTGTCAATTGCATCGGCCCAGACGCTGACGACTGCCGAGTTTGAGGCCCGACTTAAGCAGACAACTGCGCCCCAGCTTCTCGACGTCAGGACCACCGGCGAGTTTGGCGGAGGTCACCTGCCCGCGGCTGCCAACCTCGATGTTCGCAATCCGGCTTTTGGCGATAGCCTGGCCCGTTTCGACAAAACCCGTCCCGTTTTTGTGTATTGCCTGTCGGGTGGGCGGTCGGCGCAGGCGGCTCAGCAGATGCGGGAGCGGGGATTTTCGGTTTACGAACTTCAGGGCGGCTATTTGAAATGGACCACCCAGCTAAAACCCATCGAAGGGGTTCCGGCCCAACCCGCTACGTCGGCCAAAGCCATTACGCCCGACGCCCTCCAAAAGCTGACCGCCAACAACCGGTTGGTGCTGGTCGACTTTTATGCGTCGTGGTGCGCTCCCTGCCAGAAGATGATGCCGATTATCGAGCAGCTTCAGGCGCAGTATGCCGGGAAAGTAACCATTGTCAAAGCCGACGCCGACGCCAGCAAAGCCCTGATGCAGGCATATCAGGTCGATGAAATTCCAACCCTGCTGCTGCTCAAAGAAGGCAAACTGACCCAACGTCTGATTGGTCTCCAGACCGCTGCCATGCTGTCTGAACTGCTCGACAAGAGTCTGCAATAGGCCACCTGCGTTTGCTATTTGGATACGGTGGCAGGAGTGGGAGTGGTAAAAAGAAAATAATCGTACACCGCCCGTGACAGATGCGCGATGGTCTGTTCACGCTCGGCGGTAGGCTGCGTAGATGGGCCAACAAATACGGCAATGGCTACGTGTCCAGCATTGTCGGGCAGGGTAATATAGCCCACGTCGTCGGTGGCGGTGGCACCGAGCGAGCCGGTTTTATGGGCCAACGGTGTGTTGGGCGGCAGGTAGCCCCGAATCCGGTTGGCCCCACTCTGGCAACGCTCCATGACTCCCAGCAAGACCGCGCGGCTATCCGGCTTGAGGGCCGTTCCCTGATAAATTTTGGTCAGTAAATCAACCATAGCCGCCGGAGTTGACGTATCGCGTGGGTCGGTGGCGAACCGGGCCAGGGCTTTGGGGCGGGCATCGGGCAGGCGTTCCGCTTCAAGTTTCTCGTAAAAACCCGGTGTCCACTGCTCGGCGGGGGGTAGAATGACGCCCTGTAAATCGGCCAGGAGCTCGATAATGGACCGGTCAACCGACATACCCTGTACGCCAATTTGTTTGAGTCGATTCTGCACGGCTACTGTCCCGCCCGCCAGCCGCAGTAGAATGTCCGTGGCCGAGTTGTCGCTGATGACCATCATCAGTTCAATCAGATTTTGCACCGATAGCTGCACACCGGGCTTGTTGAAGAGAGCCGTAAGGGTGCCGCTGCCGGGGTGCAGGTCGGTAGGCGTGACCTCCACCATCGTCGTTAGCGATAGTTCCCCCCGCTCTATTCTGGTCATGAGCTGCACGGCAATGGCCACTTTTATGGTACTCGCCATCGGAAAACCCACCTGCGGGTTCAAACTTACCTGCTGTCCCGATTCAAGATGTGTGGCCTGAATGCCGACCGTTCCGCCACCCAGTTGGGCGATACGTTCCAGCTCACGGGCAAGTCGCTGCGGAGCTGAGAGGGCGGTCGGAGTTGACGGGGGCACTGGCTGAGAAATGGCTGTTGATGGACTGATCGAATTGCCCAACAGCAGGGCTATCAGCAGGAAAACAGTCTGTTTTTTCTTTATCTGATGCATGAGGATTCTGACAGAAACTGGTGAATGATTACTCTGGATTAACTATGCAGATTAGCTTATTTTTTCTGTAAATATAGTTTTAGCCTCTATTTATTGGTACAAAAAGCCTAAAAATCAATAGATTCTTTGCCATTCGAGCTACTTTATTAAAAATGGATTAATTCTGGCTCTCAGCTTTTACAACGTATTCTTCTACACGATGATCAAATTTCTACCCCTCTCCCTCATACTGCTGCTTTGTTTTACTCTATCAGGGGCCTGGGCGCAGCAGTCCGAAATCAATGGCCGGGTAACTGCACAGAGCGACAACGCACCCCTGCCGGGCGTAAACGTATTGGTAAAAGGCACTACGGTTGGTACCCAAACCGACGCCGACGGGCAGTACCGGATTCGGCTCAGCTCGCCCAACCGTGGCGACGGATCGACCGTTCTGGTTTTTAGCTACATCGGTTACATTACGGAGCAGGTAACGGCAGGGAATCGAACCACCATCAACGCGAGCCTGAAGGCCGACGACCGGCAGCTGAACGAAGTGGTCGTAACGGCCCTGCTACTGGCTACGGCCAGTGGCTGTCAGGATTATTTTGACCTCAACAGCAATCCTAACCTGATTGACAACCCGCCCCTGAATTCGCTGCTTTCGACCACGACGCAGAAGACAGCGTACAGTTCGCAGCGGGTGGCCAACTTCACATCGTACTTTGTGCAGTACCTGGCCAATCCGGGCGCGGGCGGCTCGACCGATATGTACCAGATTACCGACTATACCGGCACCTGGGACTACGTCTATTTTGCCCTCGCCGATCTGTACGACATGAAGAAGAAAGGTCAGGAGCAGGGCGCGTCGGAATACGTGGGCGTGGCTGATGTGATGATTGCCTACCACCTCAGCCTGATTACCGATTCGTTTGGAGCCGCGCCATTCAGCAAAGCCTTCGATGGCTCGTCGCTCAGGCCTGCCTATGATACCGAAGAAGCGCTGTATCAGACCATTCTGAATCTGCTCAACGAGAGCCTGACCGAACTGGCCAAACCTGACTCGAAACTTAAACTCCTGGCCAGTAATGATTTGATTCATAAGGGTAGCACAGCCGCCTGGATTAAAACGGCGCAGGCCCTGCGGGCGCGGGCACTCAACAAAATTTCGAAAAAGAGTAGTTACAGCTCCACTGCTGTTCTGGATGCCGTCTCAAAATCGTACACGTCCAATGCCGACGATGCCCAGATGTCGTCGTACCTGTTGCGTAGCCCGTGGGCAGCGGTGGCCCGTAACAATGCCCAACTCGTACTGGATGGCTGGCTCTCTGCGCAGTTGGTCAATCAGCTCAATGGCAAAACGTACACCACTGTTGACCCACGTCTGTCAAAAATTACCGACCCAACCGTTACGGGTACGTACTTGGGCACCATTAACGGGCAGGGTAACGTGGGCGCGGCCAATACCGTGAAGGACGAAGTGTATATTTCTTTGACCTCACCCCTGACCGGCGATGCCTCTCCACTACTGATTGCCACGTTTTCGGAAATGAAGTTTATTGAAGCCGAAGCGGCCCTGCGCAGTAACGACCGGACACGCGCCTATGCAGCCTATCTGGCCGGTATTCGGGCCAACATGGATAAATACAGTGTGGCCGCTGCCGTCCGGGATGCGTATCTGGCTAACCCGGTGGTTGCGGTGGGTGCGCCCGCGCTGACCCTGGACCTTATTTTCAAGGAAAAATACGTGGCTACCTACCTCAGTCCCGAATCCTGGAACGACGCCCGCCGGTTCGATTACAAGTACAAAGGCTTTGCACTACCGGTCAGTGCTGCCCTGCCCACATTCATCCGGCGCGTAGCGTACCCCAACGGCGAAACCACCAAAAATGGAGCCAACGTACCCGCCGATGTGTAACTGTCAGCACCGCTCTGGTGGGATAAACCGTAACGTTGTTAGTTGTATTACGAAATGGAACCTGATAAACGGGTTCCATTTTTTATGTTTGCTACATGAAGATTACCCAGATAAATCTGTACCGCTACGACATTCCGCTCAAGGCGCCCATTGCCATCTCGCTCGGCACCATCGACCATGCCCGGAATATGCTGATTGAGATCGAAACCGACGCCGGACTAACGGGCTGGGGCGAAGGGTCACCGTTCTGGATGATCGTGGGCGAAACGCAGGCGTCCGGTCTGGCCGCTGCGCAGGATATGGCCCGGCTGCTGCTCCACAAAGACCCGCTCGACATTGAAGGTTGCCTGCATACCCTGACCCGCTACCTGCCCGGCCACCCTACCACCCGTTCAGCCTTTGATATGGCCCTGTACGACGTAGCTGCCCAGGCTGCCAACATGCCGTTGTACCAGTTTCTGGGCGGCAGCAAACAGACGCTCGTTACCGACGAAACGATTTACATCAATACCCCCGAACGCATGGTACAGGATGCGCTGCGGATTCAGAAAAAAGGGGCCGATGCCATTAAGGTGAAACTGGGTACCAACGCTGCTGATGACATCCGGCGCGTGGAAGCCGTGCGGCAGGCCATCGGCCCCAACATTCCGATTCGTACCGACGCCAATCAGGGCTGGGATGTCGTTACGGCTAAAACCGTCCTGCGGGGCATTGGCCACCTGAATGTGCAATACTGCGAACAGCCTATTAACCGCCACGATATAGCCGGAATGCGGTACCTGCGGCAGCACTCACTCGTACCGATTATGGCCGACGAAAGCCTGTTCGATTCGGTCGACGCCATCCGGCTCGTGCGGGAGGAAGCAGTCGATTATTTCAACATCAAACTCTCGAAGAGCGGGGGGATTTTCGACGCCCTCAAGATCAACGCCATCGCCGAAGCCGCCGGGGTGCCGTGCATGATTGGCTGTATGTCAGAAAGTCGGCTGGGCTTAACGGCTAATGCGCACGTGGCATCGGCCCGGCAAAACATTCGCTTTTACGACCTCGACGCCGTATTTGAACATGCCGAAGACCCCGTCAGGGATGGCATACGCTACAACGGCTACCAGATTACCCTGCCCGACATGCCCGGCCTCGGTGCCGATATTGACCCGGCGTTT
>JACMPG010000311.1 GCA_014377625.1 Spirosoma sp. | reverse complement strand
TGATGGGTTCCGGGCGCGGCTTTCGGCCTCGGCATCGTAACCCGCCCGGCCAAACAGCCCGTCCGACCAGTCGTTGCGCAGCCCGTCAATAACCAGGTGAATACGGTCGGTGGAGCCATTGTTGCGTACGCTGTGGGGAAGATTGAAATTGGCATACCAGCATTCGCCGGGCTGCATCAACAAGTCGATCCCATCGACCCTGAACTGCACGTCAGAACCCGTCTGGAGGGGGATGTGCAATCGAAAACACCCGTATTCGTAGCTTAGATGCGGATCGGTATGTTCCCGAATCACGCTGCCTGGTGCCAGCGATAGTAACCGTACGGCCTGCAAATCGACCTCAAACCGGCTCAGCACTGCTCTGAAATACGGGCACTGCGCCAGTACCGCCGTATCTCGGTAGCCGTTGGGCTGGTCATGGGCCAGAATGTCGGTTTCGAGTCCCGATGCCGACCGCAATGATAGACTCGTCCAGCTACCGGCATAATCCGCAGCGTTGAAATGATTGGTCCAGGAACGACTCTGGCAGTACCCCAAATCCTGCCGGAGTTGATCGGGGTCGAAAACGAATGGAAGTTGAAGAAAACGATTGCTCATGTGGTGGCAGAAAAGTAATTTTCGGGTATGATGCTGATTCAATTGACGGGCCTGTCGGGGGCGGGCAAAACGACACTGGCCGAGGGAGCCAAAAACGCGCTGGACGTACTGGGTTACCGGGTCGGGGTGCTGGACGGCGACATCTGCCGCAGGCAGCTATGGCCCGAACTGACTTTCTCCCGGCAAGACCGGCAGAAAAACATTTACCGACTATCGTCTGTGGCTCAACTCCTTTGTCAGCAGGGTGTTATCGTTTTTATGGCGGCCATCAATCCCTACCAGTCCGTGCGGGCTGACGTATCGGCGCAATACCCCAACGTACGGACAGTTTACGTGCGTTGCGACCTGCCAACGCTCATTCGGCGCGATACAAAAGGCCTGTATGCCCGTGCACTGCTGCCTAACGAACACCCCGATAAGCTGACCAACCTGACGGGCATCAATGACCTCTACGAAGCTCCGCCCACGCCCGACTTGCTCATCGATACCACTACCCAATCCGAAGCGCAGGCGATTGCCCGGTTAGTGGAGTTTGTGCAACGGTCCATAACCACCGACTACCATCGTACAGCGTACGATGGTAGTCGATAAGGGAGTATTTCCGGCTATCTGATTAGGGTTTAATAACTTTCACGATTGTGCGTTGGCCCGGCGTTTGAGCCTGGAGCAGATACATACCTGACGGTTGTCCGGCAGTAGATAATTCAATGGTCTGTTCCGGTTCGGCTATGGTCCAGTGTTGTTCGCCCGCTGGCTGGCCCTGTAAATTGAGCAGAGTCACTCGTAGAAACTGCCCACCAGCCCCCCGCACTACGGCCCGCACCTGCCCGTTGGCAATGGGGTTGGGCATCAGCACAACCGACAAGGGTACGTCGGCCAGTTCGGGAGCTGCCTGCCGAGCACCCGTACAGCCATAATCAACGGTTACCTTAAACGGCCCCTCGAAGACAAAGCTACCGTTAGCCGCGAAAATTTTCAGGTAATAACTGGCCGTTGTCTGCGTACTGACAATAGTTAGACTGGCCGTTTGGGTACCCTTCTGAATACTGGCAATCTCGGTCAGTTTGAAGGGGGCACTCGTTCCATTTTTGTACCATTCATACCGTGTGCCGACTGTAATGGAGGTAAGCACGGTTGGCGTGCTGCGGCAAACCGTCTGGGTAGCCGGGATGCTTGGCTGAATGGTCAGGCTGAAGGGCGTGGCCAGACTCGTACAGCCGTTGGTATTCGTTTGGGTAACCTGAAAGTTTAGTACCCCGGTCTGGCTGATGTCAACAGTTGGTGGATTGAGCAGGCCGGTCAGCCCCGAAAAACTGAGCGTGTTGCCGTTTGCCGCCGTTACAAAACCCAGCAGCGAGAGCGGAGTGTTGCTTTGGATGATACTTTGGCTCGCG
>JACMPG010000310.1 GCA_014377625.1 Spirosoma sp. | reverse complement strand
CTCGCTCGATTCGCCGGTGGCTGCCGAACATGATGCGTCGCGCGGGGTGCGGTGTTTCGATGCCGTGATGGAGTCGATAGCGATTGCCCGGCAACTGGGCGAACGGCCCGATATTCTCTTCACGGTATTTGAGCGGAACGTGCAGCAGATTCGGGCTATGCACGAAGAAATCTGTCTGCCCAATGATCTGGTGTTGATTCTGAATCCCGTTTTTGAGTACAATACCGTTGACACCGGCGGGCAGCTTTCCAATGATGCCCTGCGTGAACTAACGGCCTGGGGCAAACAGAAAAACGTGTACCTGAACGACGGGTTCATACAACTCCGGCGCGACGGCGGTAACCACATCGACGCCCCCGTTTGCCGGGCCGCCAGCACCACCATCGTCATCTCGCCCGAAAATAAGCTCGTCCTCCCCTGCTACCATCTGGGCCTCGACGAATTGCCCATCGCCGATACTCTCTACGACCTGTACCGCTCCGATGCCGTGCAAAAGCTGGTTGCGCTGGAGGGCCGGATGCCGGGTTGCGAGGGTTGCGCCATAAACTGCTACATGCAACCATCATTCGCAGTAGAAACCAGCAAGTACTTCTGGAAAGCCCTACCCAGTACGCTCAAATACAACTGGATCAAAGGCACCTGGAAGCAGTTGGTGTAACTCACTTCTTCACCACTTTCTGCACCAGCAACCGCCCGCCCACGTCGGCCCGGAGCAGATATACGCCGGACGAAACACCCGATAAACTAATGACCTGCTCGTGTTGCCGGGCTGCTTGCTTAAACACAAGTTCGTGCAGGATACGACCATTTAGATCGGTCAAACGAATGGTAGCCAGCGCGGCAGTGCCTGCACAATTATTACTACTCTGACTAACAAGCGGTTTCGCCAGCGAATAACTCAGGCTGTCGCCGGTAAAGTCGGAACTGCCAAACGGCAGGACGTACCGCTGATTCAAGGGAGCCGTAAACCCATTTTCGGGTATCGAGAGCGTTGGTGTCTGCACATTGCCCGTCACGAATGTAGTGGTTAGTACCATCGTAAAGTTCGTTGCGCCCGGTATATTCAGCACACCAGTCCGATTTCCCTGCGACGTTGATACGGTATATGTTCCCGGTCCGGCATAGGTGTAGGTAGTGCGGTACGTACTGATACTGGTTGTTTTGTTCGGGCTGAAAACCCGCGATAGGCGGGGTACGTCGAGCGTAGTACCATCGCCGAGACAAAGCAGAACTGAATTAGTTGCGCTTATTGCCCCACTGCCAGACAGCTCGTCGCCGAAGACATAGACGTTGATTTCATAGGTCAGGGCGGTTGTCGATCTGACCTGAATGTAGCCCCCCCGCAGGTGCGATGCATGAGTCAGGCGGGCTATCAGTAATAGGCCCAGCAACAGAGAAAGTTTCGTTTTCATAACGGATGCGTAAATCAGGAGGCCTTGTATGTAACCATAACTTAGCCTACTGCCTTTTATGTATGCATATCTGTCGATATTTCGTAAGCGGTATATTCCCTATCTTTCGCCCATGCTCTACACCGCTCAACAAGTGGCTTTTTTACCACCCACCGGATTCCGTTACCTGCTCATTTCACTCAGCGATCACGTGCTGACCATCACGCTGAATCGACCCGAAAAGAAAAACGCGCTCAGCCCACCCATGCTGGCCGAACTGTCTTTTGCGCTGGCCTACGCCCACTACACACCCGACGTCTGGATGGTTATACTGAGTGCAGCGGGCAACGTATTTTGCGCGGGTATGGACCTTAAATCGCTGGCCGAGGGCAGCACCGAAGCCGCCACCGTACCAGACCCGGCGGGACCAGTGCGGCTGGGCGAGCTGATGGCGGGGCTGCACAAACCCTGCATTGCGCGGGTGCAGGGGCCGGTCTATGCAGGTGGATTTTTGCTGGTGGGGGGCAGTACGTATGTGGTAGCGACTGAGTCGGCTACGTTTACCCTGCCTGAGGTGAAGCGTGGTCTGTTTCCGTTTCAGGTGCTGGCCGTTCTTTTGGACATCATGCCCTACCGGCAGGCTATTGATCTATGTCTGCGCGCCCGTACCATCCCGGCTGCCGAAGCCAAAAACCTCGGCTTAGTCACCTACGCCGTTCCTGCCGATGGACTGGACGCTACGGTATGGCTCATTATAGAGGAGTTGCGGCTCTTCTCCCCCACTGCCATGCAGTTTGGACTCCGGGCCGCACAGCAATTAAAAAGCCTGCCACCCAATGAGCAGCAGGCTTTTTTGCACGACCAATTCCAACAACTCCAGCAAACCCCCGATGCTAAAGAAGGCATGGCCGCATTCCTGGAAAAACGCCTGCCGAGGTGGTCATAACGCGACCGGGCTGGCATTACTCACACTTCCGTCTTGTATCGATAATATTCTGGATTTTCCAGGAGCCATCCATGCGCACGAGCGTGAAGGCGTTGGCTCCGCAGTGGCGTTGCTGGCCGTTGTAGTAAAACTGGTAGGGCGTGAAGGCCGTTGCCAGATCACCATCAACGTGTACCACATAGCTACCCAGCCGCTCATCCAGCGAACCCGGCTTTGCTTTACCAACCGACGTAATGAAACCGGCAATCGGATCTTCTTTTACCGATACGCTATTGTCTTTATTGACAACCGTTTGCAGTCTGGCCACCGGCGTAAACAGCGGCTTTAGCACCAGAGAATCGGCCTTGTTCATACCAACGAACATCTGGCCAATCGTGGCCCGCACAGCCGTTTCGTCGCCAGACTGGGCGAGGGCAGGTGCTGCGGACAAGAGACTGATAAATAGTAGTGCGGTTTTCATGCGACACGCTGGTTACGACCAATGGCCCAGTAAAGTACGGCCCCGATAATGTTCAGAAACAAAACTACAATAACCCAGATCAGCTTGTCATTCGAGCCGCGAAAATCACTCCGAATAATGTCGATCAGCGCAATAATAGGTACTAACAAGCCTACCGCCAGTATAAAAAGCGCGACAAAAATGAGGATAAGTTCCTGCCCGCCCAAACCCATTAATGCAAGCATGATGTGTGTTGTGTTGGTTAGATGTACTGGTTAATAACCATTTCGTAGCGTTCATGTTTGCTACTGATTTGATTTGGTTCGTCGTTGTCCCACCATTCGGCGTAGTCAGAGAATACGCTCAACACAGAAGGGTGAGATTTTTATCAGATTCGCTGATTACGCCCAACTGCCCAGTAGATCAATATGCCAGGAAGATTCCCAAAGACGACAATTAACGCCCACATGAGTTTATCGTTTGGCCCTTTAAATTGGCTCCTGACAATCTCGGTCAGCGTTACAAAATAGAGGAGCAGTGACGTAATAAGGATTATGAAGAAGAATTCCATAAGTGGTAGTGAAACTTCCCTGTCTGAAACGACAGGGAAGTTTTCATTTAACTATACTGATTCACAATCATCTCATATAGTTCCTGCTGCCCGCTTCGCTGCTTCGGTTCGCCGTTGTTCATGGCGTACTCGCGGAGGTTTTCGAGGGTCAGTTCGCCCTTTTCGAATTGTGCGCCTTCGCCGGTGTCGTAGCTGGCGTAGCGGTCGGTGCGCATCTGTTTGTATTTCGATTTGCCCAGGATGGCTTCGGCAGCAATGGCCGCGCGGGCAAAGGTGTCCATGCCACCAATGTGGGCAATAAAAATATCTTCGAGATCAGTGGAGTTTCGGCGGGTTTTGGCGTCGAAGTTGACCCCGCCCGATTTCAGGCCACCCGCTTCCAGAATCACCAGCATGGCCTCGGTCAGTTCATAGACATCGACGGGAAACTGGTCGGTATCCCAGCCGTTCTGGTAGTCGCCCCGGTTGGCGTCGAGGCTGCCGAGCATATTATGGTCGGCGGCCACCTGCAACTCGTGCGCAAAGGTGTGACTGGCCAGCGTGGCGTGATTGGTCTCGATATTCAGTTCAAAATCATCCTGAAGGCCAAACCGGTTCAGGAAACCAACCACCGTAGCCGCGTCGAAATCATACTGGTGTTTCATCGGCTCCATCGGCTTGGGTTCGATGTAAAACGAGCCTTTGAAGCCCTGCTTGCGGGCGTAGTCGCGGCTGATTTGCAGGAACTTGCCGAGGTGTTCCTGCTCGCGTTTCATGTTCGTGTTCAGCAGCGACATGTAGCCTTCACGACCGCCCCAGAAGGTGTAGCCCCGCCCGCCGAGTTCGATGGTAGCGTCAATAGCGTTTTTAACCTGCCAGCCGCCGTGGGCCAGTACGTGAAAATCGGGGTTGGTACTCGCGCCGTTCATGTACCGCTCGTGGCTGAACAGGTTGGCCGTTCCCCACAGCAGTTTTACGCCACTACTGGCCTGTTTCTGTTTGGCATAATCGACAATGGCACGGAAGTTTTTCTCGAAATCATGGTTCGAGTTGCCTTCGGGAGCTACGTCCACATCGTGGAAGCAATAATATTCCATGCCTATCTTGGTGATGAACTCGAAAGCCGCATCCATTTTGTCATGGGCTGCGCTAAGCCGGTCCGGGTTGGCATCCCACGGAAAATGCTTCACGCCCGGCCCGAACGGATCAGAACCGGTGCCGCAGAACGTATGCCAGTAGGCCGTAGCAAACCGGAATAAATCCTTCATGGGCGTACCCATAATGGGTCGATTGGCATCGTAGAACTTGAACGCCATCGGATTATCGGACTCGCGGCCTTCGTAGGCAATGGGTTTATCAATGAACGGAAAATAAGCTTTATCGCCGAGAGTAAGGTTGGTCTGCGCCATGAATTAAAATGAGTTTATCCGGTAAAAATACGTCCAACGGTTTAGCACCAGCAGGACGTTATCAATACACTAAAGCAGGTTAGCCTTGTTTTCTCGCTATTGCATCGGCAGCGGGATATAAAATTGGTTGATTTAGCATAACCATCTGTGCTTTGTTACGTCAATAAGCAGAACTACCAAATCGGTTTTCGCTTATCTTTAACGGTTCATTTCAACCTGATTCTATGCCCCGATTGTTTACCTCCCCCCGCGCCCGGTTTGTCTTTCTGAGTGTTAGTACCACCGCCCTGTTCACCGCTTTTTACGTCGCAGGACCATCGCTCGATAAAATCTTTGCCCGCATTAATGAAGAAGTAGAGCAACACAGCCGCGCCTACGAAACTCTGGCGGATGCCTCTAAAAAAATTGGCCACCGGCTGACGGGCAGTCCCAACGGTGCCAAAGCCGAAGAATACGCGTTCAATCTGCTTAAATCGTACGGCTACACCGATGTTCGCTACGAACCGTTCGAAGTCGAAGCCTGGTCGCGCGATACGGTTACACTACAGGTAGTACCCAATCACAGCGACAATTACCGAGACGTGCCAGTGGTATCCCTCGCACACTCGCCGGTGTCGGCCCACATCAGGGGCGAAATCATTGACGTTGGCAACGGTCTCGAAGGTGATTTTGCGGCTATGAAAGACAAGATTCGCGGCAAAGTGGTGCTGGTCAACATTGGTTTGTCGAACCCCACGAAAGGCGCGCGAAACCTGCACCGCTCCGAGAAAACGGCCCTCGCCATTCAGTACGGGGCGTCGGGCGTGATGATGGTCAATCTGGTAGCGGGCAACGTCCTGCTGACGGGTACGGCCTCGGTAACGGGCAAGTTGATCACTATTCCGTCGGTTTGTATTTCGCTGGAAAGCGGGCAGGCCATTCGGAGCTGGATACAGGAAGAAGTATCTCCCCTACAGGCCGTGATCGACATGACCAACAAGAGCCGCAAGATCCGCGCCCGCAACGTGGTAGCTACCCTGCGCGGGAGTGATTTACCAAACGAAAAAATTGTGGTGGGCGGTCACCTCGACTCGTGGGACCTGGCCACCGGAGCCATCGACAACGGCATTGGCTCGTTTGCCGTTATGGACATGGCCCGCACATTCAAAGCCCTGAAACTAAAGCCAAGGCGCAGCATTGAGTTTGTCCTGTTCATGGGCGAAGAGCAGGGCCTGCTGGGATCGAGGGCGATGGTGCAACAGCTCAAAAAAGCAAAGCAACTGGATCAGGTGCGGTATATGATGAACCTCGACATGGTAAACGACCCCAATGGGCTGAACGCGTTTGGCCGAGCAGAAGCTGTGCCATTTCTGAATACCATTGGCGCGGCCATGAAGCAGGCCGTACCCGCCTTTGCTAACGAACCCCATAATCAGGCCGGGCTCCACTCCGACCATCAGCCGTTTATGCTGGAGGGCGTTCCGGTCATCGGTATGAATGGTCACCTCGACCGGTCGGTGCTGGACTGCTACCACGCCGACTGCGATAAGATCAACCTCGTAAACGCCGATCAGCAGAAAAACACCGTTCGCTACGGCACCATGCTCCTCTACGCCCTGGCCGACGCCGACAACATCCCGACCCGCCGACAAACCGATCTTCAAACACGCGACTACCTTACGGCCCAGGGTCTGCGCACCGCCCTGCAAATTGCCAGCGAGTGGCGGTGGAAGGAGTAAAAAGCAGTGTTTTTGTCAGCACAGTAAATTTTGGTCATCGAAGGTGTATTCAGACGATTTCGTAAGTTTGTCCTATGCGTATCAACTTCAATGATCCCGACGCCCTATTCATTCCACTGGTCTCTGACTACGGATTCAAGGTCGTTTTTGGCAACGAGCGGAATACGTTGTTTCTACGCCGTGCCTTACAGGCACTCATTCAGTCCAAAGTACAGATTCGCGAAGTGAGCTTCGATAAGAACACCTTTGATGCAGTTGTCAAGGACAGTCGGGGAGGCATTTATGATCTGGCCTGCGTAGATGAAAATGGCACCCATTTCATCGTCGAGATGCAAGTTTCGGACGCGCCCTACTTCTTCCAACGCATGAAGTTTTACGCTTTCCATAAGTTTAACTCGCTGGTGCAGAAGGGCAACTTCGATTACAACCGTTTGGATCGCATCTACTGCATTGGTATCTTAGCCAATAACATCTTCTCAGGGGCGGCTTATCACTCAGTCGGAGCTATTCGAGATGAGACTGGTGAACTTCTTGATGAGCAGATCACTTACGTGACCGTCGAGTTAGATAAATTTCGGCTTTCGGCCAACGAAGTCAACACGGATTTGGAAAAATTAGTGTACACCATGAAGACTATACATACGACCACCCAGCCGACCCAGTTCCCTCTGTTCTGGAACAAGGAGTGGTTGCAGATCGCTATTGACGAACTGGATAAGCGCAAGCTGACGCCCGATGAACGGTTTGCCTATGAGCGCACGTTGGCCATCAATGCCGAAGCGATTCGAGTGGTCAATGCCCAAGTAGAAGAGGCAAAAATCAAAGAAAAGAGTGAAACTCAGAGAGTAGCCGCTGTAAAAATGTTACGGGCGGGAAAATTGACCGTCGCCGAAATCGCCGAGTACACCGACCTTCCACTTGGGGAAGTCAAGCAGTTACAACGTGATTTACAGACGATGAATTGAAAGTGATTTCACCTTCCTCAAATAATACGAAAGCCCGCCTGGTTGCGAGGTAGGGCTTTTATTTGCTGAGTCACTGCAAAACTGTACCGAAAGATCAACTGATTGTAGCCGTACACTGTACCGACGAAATCATACTGAGAACCCCCAATCAAAGTAACCGGGGTATGCATGACCATGCGTACCCCGGTTAGGTACTGTACTACGGTATTCTCCCATTTCCCTGACACACTTTTTGGCCCACTTTTCACCAATCAGAGTGGGGCTTGCCGCAGGTAATCAGCGAATAATAATACACACCGGGCATCATTGGGCTGGAACAGAAAAGGGCGCACGTCGGCGGCCATTTCGCTCATGTCCAAACCCCCGCAGTGAGCCAGCAACCGAGACCGTAGCGATGCCATGCCGCGTCGCTGATGCCCACCTTCATCTCCAGATATGCATAGTTGGGTAGTTTTGCAGTTTCGTACATTTTTCGTCGTTTGAATATCTCCTGCAACTTAGCACATTGGTTTTCTGTTAGTTAGGGTCCCAAAAGTTAATATCATAAAGTAAAAGCCGGAACAATTACTGAGCCTACTTTCTGGTATGATTTGATTCATAAACCCCTTAACAGTCTAAGGTTCGGAAAGGTACGACTTGTTGAACTCTGAGGACGTTTTGCATAAAAACCAGTGGGAAGAGACAAATGACGAATTGTCGGGGCGGCCCTATACTTTTCCGCAGAACTACCCTACTCCGTTGTACTGATGCATAAAGCGGCTCAGTCATCGGCCCCGCCCCCCTTGAGTTGCGACCAGAGGGCGTAGGCTCCCTTCACCACGACCCGCTGCCGGTCAATCGAAAACGAGTCCGGCAGCATCACCTGCGAATACCCGTTCTCACTAACCCCCGCCCGCACCGAAACCGCCCGAAACGCCCGCGTAGTCGTGGTGTCGCTGTCGGACGCAGCCCGCGCCGGGCCAGAATCAGCCAGGGCCAGAAAGATATACTGCCGGCCATCGGCCCGCACCAGAGCCTCGTCGGGCAGGGCCGTTACGCGCCGGGTACCCAGGTCGATCCGGGCGGTCAGAAACGTGTTGGGCAGCAGGTGAGGACCGGGCCGGTCGAGCCGGACGACGACCCGCACCGACCGATCCGGCTCGAAGGCCCGATTGATGAGCGATATCCGTCCCAGTCGTTCGGCATCGGCTGCGGTGGTCAGCCGCAGCCGCACCGGCTGGTCCACCCGGATGCGGGGCAGATCGTTTTCAAAAACGGTCAGTTCGGCGTACAGGCCCTCGTTGCTGGTTAGCTGGGCAATGACGTCGGCGGGCTGCACAAACTGCCCCCGGTTGGCCAGTACGCCCGTGATCACGCCCGCCAGGGGTGCCCGCACGAGGTAGGTGGCCGTAAAGGAGCCGTCGAGGGCGGTGGCCGGGTCGATGCCCACCAACCGGAGCCGCTGCGCCAGCCCCCGCAGGCGGGCCTGGGCTGCCGTCCGGTCTGCCGTGGTTTGCTGGAAAACCTTGAGGGCACTTGCGTTTTGCGCACTCAGTTCCCGTTGCCGGGCGTATTCCGTCTCTACGTACGTCAGGCGGCCCCAGGTTTCGGCGTAGTCCTGCTGCAACTGGATCAGCTCCAGGTTTTCGATGCGGGCCAGCACCTGCCCTTTCTGAACGGACTGGCCCGCCAGCAACGGCAGGCTGCGCACGAACCCGCCCTGCAACGCCGTAATGCTGACCTGGCTCCCGGCCGGCACGGCCAGCCGACCGTTTACGGTGATAACCGCGCTGAGCGGGCGGTAACTAACCCGTCCGATGGTCACGCCCCCCAGCCGCAGTTGGGTGGCCGTCAGTTCGACGGTGGTCGAGTCGAACGGGGCGGTGGCCGGTTCGGTCGGCGCGGGCTTTTGCTGACAGCCCGCCAGCATACCCAAACAAAGGAGGCTATGTATGATAAATCGGTTCATGGTTGATTGGCTAAGAAAGGTGGGGAACGTGGCCGCTGGCCGTGTGGTCGGCCCCCACCGGGATGGTTGATTGCTACTACGGCAAACCCAGCAACTGTTCCAGATTGATGACGGCCTGGTTGTACTGGTTAAGCGCGTCGAGGTAGCCGATGCGGGTCTGGTAGGCCCCCGACAGAGCCTGGAAGTAGTCGAGGTAACCGATTTCACCGGCCCGGAAAGCCAGTCCGCCTTTCTCCACCAGCAGCCGGGCGGTGGGTAGGCCCGTTTGCTCGTAATAGGTCAGCGAACTTTCGGCCTGCCGGATGCGCAGGAGCAATTGGTCCCGTTCACCACTCAGATTGCGCTCGTTGAGCCGTAGCTGCGCCTGGCTGAGTTGTTCCCCCAGCCGGGCCGCCGTGACCCGCGCCCGTAGCGGCCCGGTAAACAGGGGGACGGCAATCCCGGCGATGAAGCCCTGAAACCGTTTGCCCCCGCCGTAATAGACATCCTGCCCGCCCACGTTGTAGATGCCGATGAGCGACTGATTAAAGTACCCCAGCGAAAAACTTGGCAGCAGCCGCGCCCGGTCCACCTCGATTTGCCGGTCGGCTACCGTCGTCTGGCTGCGCAGCAAAACCAGTTCCGGCGT
>JACMPG010000309.1 GCA_014377625.1 Spirosoma sp. | reverse complement strand
TAAAAGGTCTTATTCGTCTTGATTACAACATTAACGACAACAACAAACTGTCGGTCCGGTATTCGCACCACGACTCGGAGTCATACCAGCTTATTAGTAACAGTAATAGTAGTAACACGGCTGGTAATGGCAACCGGAACAACCGGGTAGAAGCCATCTCTGCTAAGAACACCGGCTACATCATTGCTGACAACACCCGCTCGATTGCGGCTGAACTGACCTCAAACTTTGGTGGTAAGGCTGCCAATGACCTGATCGTTACGTATAACAAGCAAATCGAGGACCGGACTTATCAGACAGGGTTGTTTCCAACGGTCGATATTTTGCAGGGTGGCAGCACCTACACCTCGATTGGTTTTGATCCGTTTACGCCGAATAACAAGTTGAACTACTCGACTTTTAACATCACCAATAACGTTAGCTACTTTGCCGGTAAGCATACGCTCACGTTGGGTGGGGTATATGAGCGTTTTATCTCGAATAACGTGTTCTTCCCGACATCGAATGGTTCGTACGTTTATAATTCGATTGCCGACTTCAAAACAGCCGCTTTAGCGTCGATTAGCAATCCCAACAGCCTGACCTCGCCGGTATCAGTAGCCCGTTACAACCTACGGTATTCGCTGCTGCCCGGCGGTGGCGAACCCCTACAAACGTTGAAGCGCAACTTGTATAGTGCGTATATACAGGATGAATTCCAAGCGAGTCAGAACTTCAAAGTAACGCTGGGCATTCGGGGCGACGTGTTTGCCTATGATGATGCAACCGCAAAGGACTTCAATAACCCAATTGTGGCAGGTTTGAATTTTCGCGATGAAAATGGTAATCCGTACAAAGTTAGTACGGGTTCGTATCCCAAGCCCAAGTTGTTGCTGTCGCCACGCATAGGGTTTAACTATGATGTGTTTGGCGATAAGAGTACGCAGATTCGGGGGGGGAGCGGCCTGTTTGTATCGCGTATCCCGGAGGTTCTAATTTCCAATCAGTTAGGTAATAATGGAGTAAATACGGCGGTTATCAACATAACCAACACACGCGATTACCCCTTCACAACCGACCCCAGCCGCTTTATTCCAGCAACGGGCCCCGATATCACCAAACTGCCACCTTACGTTATCAACGCATCGGACGATGATCTGAAATACCCGCAAATCTGGAAAAGTGACATTGCCATCGACCAGAAATTGCCATTTGGTTTAGTGGGTACGCTTGAGTTTATCTATAACAGTAATATCAACGCACTACGCTACATTGACGCTAACCTGAAAGCTCCAACCCGTACGCTAAGCGGACCTGACACCCGCGATCTGTTCCCGGCCTTCGGCGTCGCGAGTACGGGTTCTGGTGCTGCCAATACAGTGAACATAGCCCGGTATTATAATACAGCCGTTACCAACGTGTTTGTACTGAAAAACACGAAACTGGGCAACTCGTATATAGCCGTAGCTAAACTTGAAAAGCCAGCAACACGCGGACTGGGCGGTTTTGTATCTTATACCTACGGGCAGGCCCGTGACATTGCTTTTGTTGGAAGCACGGTACAGGCTAACATTCCTACAACGTTTGGCCAAAACTACCTTGGCCTGTCGTATTCGGACAATGACCTGCGCCATCGGATTGTGGGTTTGGTTAACTACCGGCTCAACTACGGCGGTCAGTTTGGTGGATCGACGGTATTCACACTCGGTGTAACCTCGGCCAGTGGCAGTAAAATTTCGTACACATACAATCAGGACGTGAACTTCGACGGGCAAAATTCCAACGACCTTCTTTACGTACCGCGTACCGCTTCTGAACTTGCCTTCAGTCCGCTGGTAGTGGGTTCAGGTACCAGTGCCGTGACCTACTCGCCAGAGCAGCAGCAGGCCGCTTTCGATGCTTACGTTAACAATAACGATTATCTGAAAACGCGCCGGGGCCAGTATGCTGAACGGAACGGTGGACAGTTTCCCTGGTTAACTCGTTTTGACTTCACGGCCATTCAGGAATTCTATGTACGGGTGGGTGAAAATGGTAAAAAGAACACCATTCAGCTACGAGCTGATATCTTAAACGTGGGCAATATGCTCAATAACAGTTCGGGACTAGGTAATGTAGCCACAACGTTCAACCCATTGGCCCTGGCCAGCGTAAGTGCCGCCGGTGTACCATCGTATCGTCTGGCTACTCAGGTTGTAACGGCAGCAGATGGTACGAACAATACCATTCTCCTGCGCGATTCATTTGTGCCAAGCATTAACGTTAACAATGTATGGCAGTTGCAGATTGGTCTGCGGTATATTTTCAACTAAGCTGAGTTTGTCAATTACGAAAATGCCCCGGCCAGCTTGGTCGGGGCATTTTTTATGTTAACGAGCGACTGCCTTTGCAAATCGGGAATCAGATTCCCGATCTGTAAAGACGAGTTATGATTGATCGTATATTAACACAAAAGGCGGCTGTATTGCTGGAGAAGTATCCTATTCTGACCGTTACGGGGCCGCGTCAGTCGGGTAAGACTACGTTTTGCCGGTTGTTACGCCCTGACTACACGTACCTGAACATGGAACTGCCCGATAACCGGCGGTTTGCCGAACAGGACCCGAACGGCTTTTTGGAAACCTACCGGGGGGGCGTTATTCTGGACGAAGTGCAGGCCGTGCCGGGGCTGTTCTCGTACCTGCAATACTACACCGACCTGAGCAACGAGCCGGGCGAATATATCCTGAGCGGTTCGCAGAATTTTTTGCTCATGGGCGGGGCCGACCATCGGCAAATCACGCAGTCGCTGGCGGGCCGGGTGGCGGTGTTTACGCTGCTGCCATTTGCGCTGGATGAAATACAATCTACCCCGTTTGCCGTTGATAGCTGGCAAAATTATTTGGTCAAAGGAGCCTATCCCCGGCTTTATCAGCAGCAGGTTGCGCCCAGCGATTTTTATCCGAACTACATTGCCACCTACGTAGAGCGCGACATTCGGCAGCTTATCAACGTACAGGACGTTGGGCAATTTCAGGCGTTTCTGGTGAGCTGTGCCAGCCGTATCGGGCAGTTGGTGAATTTCGCGCAGTTGGGCCTGGAGCTAAGTTTAGATGCCAAAACGGTTGCCCGGTGGTAGCCCATAACGATGAGCCGCCCGATGTCGTCGGAGGTGAAGCCAATGTAACATTACTGATCGGAATCCTGGCGGGTCGATAAAAAAGCGACAATCTCGATCTCATCCATTTCTATCCGATAATAAAGGATTGCGCGCTTGTTGACGACGCATTCCCGAAGTCCCGGCCGTTTTTCCGAACGGCGGTACATCTCTGGCATCTGACCAATCAAAGCCAGTTTATCCGCAACAAGTGCAAGGAAATCCGTCTTTACGCGCTGTGACCAGCGTTCACCTAAGTAAGCGGCCAGCTCTTCCAGTTGCTTCTCAGCTTCGGCAGAGAAAAAGACGTTCATTCGGCAAGTCGCTTTAGTACGTCAGTGGCTGGTTTTCTTCGGCCAGCAATCAGATCAGTCATACCCCTATCAACAGAGGCTTGCTGACTGATGGACAGGTCATCCCAAAAATCGCCGGATGGTTGATTGGCTTCCCGTGCCAGCAGCGTCAAATGCGCTTGCAATACCGTATCATCGTCAATACGATCAATTAGCTGGTGCAGGCTACTGCGGAGTTCAATGGTACTCATGGCTATTGCTGGTTGTTCAGTAAACATAACGCAAAAAATGATTCAGGAGGTCGCTGGCTGTGCCTGTTCAACGCCATTGCTCTTCCTGGGGTAAAGCTGATCGACGCCCGCCTGATAGCCCATAACGATGAGCCGCCCGATATCGTCGGAAGTGAACTGCATTAGGTCGAGGTGTAGGGGTTCCGTGGGGCGGATGATGGTCAGAGGGAGACTGCGCCCGTGGAAGTGTTCGCGTTCAGCGTAGCGTTGGGCCCAGGCAATGTCGTTATTAACCAGTTGATTGACCGTGATGTCTTTGACCCGGTCCATGAGATTGAGTAGGTTACGGTAATTGAAGTTCTCGTTATAAATCTTTTTGGAGTGGCAGGCAATACAGGCAATATTGTCCGCTCCGTCTTCAATAGCCACGCGTAGCGGAGCAACCTCGCGCAGGCCACCGTCCAGGAAGGCCCGCCGATGGTCGCCCGCAATCTGTACGGCGGGCATTAAAAACGGAATCGAACTACTGGCAAACAGGTAATCCAGAAAGTCAGGATCATGGGCGTCGGCATAAAGCATATCGCCCCCAATAATATCGACCGCCCCTACTTTTACGGTTACCGGCCCAGTCCTGATGGCATCAACATCCACATTGTCCCGAATGATTTTCTGGATGGGTGAATTGTCGAGCAACCCATCAAATCGGCTGAATATCGTACTGACACCCATGCGAAACCGCGACCGGATTACGGCCACGTCTTCGGGTTTGGTGATGTTCCGAATCCAGAACTCGATCAATGCTTTGCCCACAACGGGCCAGTCAACGGCTCCGGTGGCAGCTTGCTGGCGGGCGGCTTCGGAGGCCATAAACGTAGCGTTCAAACTCCCTGCCGAGATACCATACAGGTGATTGGGAACAAAACCCGACTCGAACAGGGCTACGGCTGCTCCGGCCTGAAACGCGCCTTTGAGCGAGCCACCGCCCAATACTAAGGCTTTATGGGTTGGATTCGGAACGGGAGCGGTGAGTTGACTGGTGCCGGGTTGCGGATTAGGGGCCGGGGGCGTTGGGTTGCTGATCATGAAGGGAAGAGACGTGAACGGGGCGGAAATTTGCCTTTTTTTCGTGGGCAATCAAAACGAACAGGACGCTTGGCCGATTTTGTTGGTAGTGGTTTCATCCCGACTTTTGCAGTCCACGATTTCCAGAGAAATGCCCATCACCGTCGCTGACATTCAGGCCCCGATTGCTGCCGAAATGAACTTATTCGAGCATAAGTTTCGGGATATGATGAAAAGCGATGTAATGCTGCTCGACCAGATCATGAATTATATCGTGAAACGGAAAGGTAAGCAACTCCGGCCCATGTTCGTATTTCTGACGGCGGGCGTTTGCGGGCAAATTACCGAAGCTACCTACCGGGGCGCGTCGCTTATCGAACTGCTTCATACAGCTACACTGGTGCATGACGACGTAGTGGACGAATCCAACTACCGGCGCGGCTTTTTCTCGATCAACGCCCTCTGGAAAAACAAAGTAGCCGTGCTGGTGGGCGATTACCTGCTCTCGCGCGGACTGCTGCTCTCGGTCGATAACGGCGATTTTGAACTGCTCCAGATCGTTTCAACCGCCGTACGCGAACTGAGTGAGGGCGAGTTACTCCAGATTCAGAAAGCCCGCCGGCTGGATATTGACGAGCCGGTTTATTATGAGATCATCCGCCAAAAAACGGCATCGCTCATTGCCGCCTGCTGCGCGGTAGGCGCCCGCTCGGCCAACGCTGATAAAGCTGTAGTTGAACAGGCGCGTACCTTCGGTGAGAAAGTGGGTATTGCGTTTCAGATCAAAGACGACCTCTTCGACTACGGTACTGCCGAAGTGGGTAAGCCACTGGGCATTGATATTAAGGAGAAGAAGATGACGCTGCCACTGATCTACGCCCTGAACAAAGCGGGCTTTTTCGAGAAACGCAGGATCATCAATATCGTGAAAAACGAAAGCAATAACCCGAAAAAAGTAGCGGAGGTGATTGACTTTGTGAAGCAGTCGGGTGGTATTGCCTACGCCACCGAAGCCATGAACCACTACGTAGCCGAAGCCCAGGACCTCCTCAATGCCTTTCCTGATTCGGAATACCGGCAGTCGCTGCACCAACTCGTGCAGTACACTATTGACCGCAGCAAATGAGGTATCCCGGTTTTTGGGTTTCAATGTACGGTTGCCGTTATTGACCTGACTAACGCTGTTATGCTATGACCTTCGACTGGATTGTGAGTGCCTGTATTGGCGTGGGGCTGGCGGCCTGTTGCGGCTTCCGGGTATTTATTCCGCTGCTCATGGCGAGTGTGGCTACTAAGCTCGGCATCATCGGTATCGTAGCAGGTTTCGAGTGGCTCGGCGACTGGCCCGCCCTGCTGGGGCTGGTGGTAGCTACCGTTTTCGAGATTGGTGCCTACTACATTCCGTGGCTCGACAACCTGCTCGACACCGTGGCCGGACCTGCGTCCATCCTGGCCGGAACGCTGTTGAGCGCGTCGTTTCTGCACATCGACAATCCGCTGTTGCAGTGGGGGCTGGGGCTGATGCTGGGCGGAGGCAGCGCGGGTATCATTCAGGCCGGTACGAGTCTGCTCAGGCTGGGTTCTACGGCCACAACGGGCGGGCTGGGAAACCCGGTCGTGGCCACCGGCGAGAACGTGGCGTCGGTAGGTTTTTCATTGCTGGCCATGCTGCTCCCCATTATCACCGTCGTCCTGATTGCGTTGGTTCTGGTCTTCATAATCCGGCGGCTACTGAAACGAAGGCGGGCTTCCTGAGCAATTCAGGCGCGTTCAAAGCGAAAAGTAGTACGACTTCATCTTCGCGGCCATAAGAAGCCGTCTCGCCATAAGGAAGTCGTCGTAGTCGTTTACGCTCATCGCATCAATTTCAGCCGGTACGCAGTTCATTCGCAGATTTTCAGCAAGTTCCTCACGCGTTGTCAAACCGCTTATCGGTCCGCTCTTCTGTTCCATCGGCGAGAAAACGAGGTTGAGATAATCTTTTGGCGACTTGTTGCCTACTTTAATGTTGATCTCAGATTGCATGTAGGCGTAGTTGGTAATCTGATTATACTTGCCTTTTTCTAACCCATGCTTCCGTAAATAATCTTTTGGAAAGAGATGGTGGATATCGCCCCGGAGCGCGATTAAACCGCTGACTAACACATCTCTCGAGAGAAAACCTTTGTCATTTGCTTTGACCTGCGCAGCCAGAAAAACCAGAAAATAAGGACTACTGGCTACCGACGTATCCAGCCGCTGAAGTAGCGATGCGTTCCAGAAAGCATCAGAGAGTTCACCAGCTTCCCGCTCTTTCAGATAGTCGTCGGGCCGTTGGGTGATTTGCTTGATGTCATAGTCGAAATTACTTTCCGATGAACCGGAATACCGCCCGGTCAGGATTGAATACACCAGCCACCGCCTGACGTATCTCTCAATAAGGACTGAATTTGTACCCAGTTCTTTGAGTTTCAGATAAACAATATAGGCGAAGTTGAGCGCACTTTGAGAACGGATAAGCTTAGGTGAAATAAATCCCGCTGATTTTATGATCATCAGAAACCGCTTGAAATTGGTCTCATTGATGAACTGGTTTACGCCCAATTTTAGCGTTGCAAAAGACTGTTCTGCAATCACATCTTCGTATGCTCTTGTTTCAAAGTTTCGGCCTGAAAGCAAACTGACCAAGTCGGCCAGTCGGCCCCGATTGAATTGCGACGTGAATGCCACGCGAATCAAGTCGCTATAGTTGGGATCATATAGGTCCTCGTTTTCAGTTTTGAGCCACTGCATTTTCTGGAAAAAATCGGTCCCGGCAAACTCAATATCGTTCTCGGTAATATGCCGATAGAAATCGGGAGCAATGGCCAGATGGCAGAAGTAGTCGATGGCCTTCCTAAGTTCGGGGCCACCGTATTCTGTACTTGATGCGATCTTGCTCATCGCAAAATCGGCCTGACTAAGTACAACGCCTTTTGAGTTGATGCGAATGAATATTTCCGTAACGGTGTCGATGTCCAGATCAGGAGCCAATTCGATGATTCCAATCTGCTTCTTGGGGATATTCATCAGCGTCGAAAACGCCGTTCTTACCTGCTTTTTGTCAACGTCTGGGTTGAGATCAAAATAGGCTTCAGCAATCTCAAATAGATCGCCATTTATGGCTACAGCAATGTCGTGGAGCCATGTTTTATCTCTCAGTATAGCCGGATTCTGTACCTCGAATCGCTCGTCAAGTGGATTAAAAGCAATTTTTATCTTGACACGTTGATACGTCTTATCAACAACCGTCTGACCGAGGATAGCCGCTGTTAACGCCGTTACGCGTTGCTGACCGTCAATCAGAATTTTCTTGCCTTCGCTCAAACTCCCGTCTTTCAGACGGACGTTAGGATTACGCCACGCAATGACGTAACCGACTGGATATCCTTTATACAGACTGTCCATTAAGTCCCGGACTTTAGAACTATCCCAGACAAACGGACGCTGGATTTCGGGAATGGCGATTTCGCCGGAGTTTACCCAGGCTAACAGGGTTTCAATCAGTTGCTGATTGACAGAATACTTTTGCATTGAAGACGTATCACTGTTTTTCGGTACGACCGAAAAGAAAATGAATTGCAATGAAAAACAGCAAGGTCAGCCGCGTAAATAGCTGGCCTTGCTGCCATTATTTAAGGTGCCACCTTACAACCCCAGCACTTTCTTGTTAAATCCCTCGTCGCTGCCTGTTCCGGCGAAGTCGTCGAAGGCGCGTTCGGTAACGCGGATAATGTGGCTCTCGATGAACGGCGCACCCTCGGCGGCTCCCTGCTCGGGATGTTTGATGGCGCATTCCCATTCCAGCACGGCCCAGCGGTCGTAGTCGTACTGCGCCAGCTTGGAGAAAATACCTGAAAAGTCAACCTGCCCGTCGCCCAGCGAGCGGAACCGTCCGGCCCGCTCTGTCCACCCCTGGTAGCCGCCGTATACGCCTTGCTTGCCCGTCGGGTTAAACTCGGCGTCTTTCACGTGGTAGGCGTAAATGCGGTCGTGGTAGAAGTCAATAAACTGGAGGTAGTCCAGCTGTTGCAGCACAAAATGGCTGGGATCGTAGTTGATGCCCGCGCGGGGGTGGTTACCAACCTTCTCCAGAAACATCTCGAACGTAATGCCGTCGTGCAGGTCTTCGCCCGGGTGCAGTTCATAGGCCACATCAACGCCCGCTTCGTCGTAGGCGTTCAGGATGGGGAGCCAGCGGTTGGCCAGTTC
>JACMPG010000038.1 GCA_014377625.1 Spirosoma sp. | reverse complement strand
ATTGATTTCATACGTCCGGTACTGACCATCGCCAATAATGGGAAAATCGATAACGCGGTTAGGCGTATCGAAGATATCCGGGTCGCCGGGGATTCGCCAGGCCAAACGGGCAGTGGTTGCTTTGGTCAGGTAAGCCGCCTGTACATAAATGCGCGGTACGTCGGCAGCCCGCCAGAATACCCGTGGACTTTTGAGGGCCAGGTTTTGCTTGGTTGTGGTTTGCCGTTGCCATTTCATGTTCAGCTCATTCTGAATGGGCCAGCCGGCATCCTGACTATTGTAAAAAAACCAGCCCTGCCGGTTCTGCTCAAACCGGAAATTAGGCCCCGTTGCCGGGCGAATCTGTGCATAGGCAAACTGCCGGATATCCGTCAGATTACCCAATACAAGCGAGTACTCGAACTCGTACTGTCCGTTATAATCCAACTGAATAAAGCTGTCACTGTTAATGTAGCCGCTGTTCGTATCGAACTCGCCACCCACTCTGGACAGGCCAAACCCCGATGTTCTGAACTGGAATTCATTGGTGCGGTGTATGCCCACGCCCCGGCCTTGTTCGTTAAGCAGCGCAATCCAGTTTTCGGTACCATAGCGTTCGGTCATTTCACGCTCCCGCTCGGGGTATTCGGTCACGGAAGCATTGGTAAAGGGCTGCAGGCCATCGTAGGTAACCATGCGGTACCAGGGGCCATTCAGATATACGCAGGGCGTTTCCTGCGTTCGGGCTTCATAAACAGTAGTGTCCACCCGATTTACGGTAACCCGGCAGCGCACCTTCACGGCGTTGCCGCGCAGTTCGTACCAGTGTTCAAACTGGCAGTCGGCGGGTTCATTGAATAACGGCCAGATTAGAGGTATGCTCTTCACATAAATCAGGTTGGCCTGCTGCTGATAACTAACGATACGGCCCGGGTGATTGTAAAAGTCGCCGGTTTGTACGGGGTTCCAGCCGAGGTATTTCCACTGCTCCACGGGGTCTTTGCCATTGACCGAGTACGGGTAGGGCCCTCCGTATATTGCGGTTTGTATCTGCCGCCCCAGATCAAAATTATTGACCATATTGACGTTACTGCCGGCTTCGGCCAGGTACGTAATGGCTCCTCCTGCGTTGAGATCAATACCGACCCTGACGGCATCATTGGCCAGAAACAGCCGCTTTTGCGAGGGTGTTGGCTGGGCGGAGGGCAGTCCGGGGGTGCCTGGCAGAGCGGGCGGAGGAGTATACGGCTCCGTGGCCGGATAATCCCGAACGCAGGCAAAAGCGAGCATGCTCAGCAACAGACAGGTACTTATAGGATAAAACCGGGTCATACACGCAGAGTAGTTTTGTGAATAGTCAAAATTAGGAGATCAGTACCCGTATTCCAATTGAATCGGCCACGGCTTATTAGCTGGCCGGGCTGTACTTACAACGTGTTGTAATACCGAAAGACAGCCTTCAGCTCGTCGGCCTTTTTCAGATTAGGCTTCTCCGTTTTCAAATACGCTTCTATTTCAGGGGCTTTATCGCCCATGAGCGAAATCAGTGCTTTTTTACCGGGCACAAACTTCGTTACGCGACGGCCCTGCGCTACGTACCAGTCGGCTTCTTTCCTGATTTCGTCATCTCTGGAGCCAACGTTGAGTGCAACATTGTAGTTGGCCCGCTGTACATAGAGAAAATGGTACCGCAGCAACGATAGCCGCCCCGTAGCGATCTGTTCAAAGAAGCCCGCCGATGCTTTGTCGTCATCGGCGGGGTGTTTGTATTCCTGCACATTGACAAACCAACTGGTGTCGGCAGCGGACTGGCTCAGTATGCCCAGGGCCTGCACGTTGTTCCAGCCAGCCACGCGCACGCCCTGGCTTTTGGTCAGAATCTCCACCTCGTTATTGGTCAGATCGAGCCGGACAGGAATATCCCGGAGCGACTGGCCCGGCGGGTTGTCCGGGAACCGCGTTTTGGCGTAAAAAACCACGTAGCCCTGCCGAAACGTACTATCGAGATACGGATCGCCGACGCGCTTACCGGCGGGGCCTGCCAGCGTCATGACCGAACCGTTACTGCTGGCCGTAGCCTCGCCCCCCGAATTGAGCCAGTCGCGCATGAGCTGTTTGTTGGTGTCGGTCTGCGCCCGGAGACTAATTGATACGCTGATGAATAAGACTGCAAGGAAAAGCGACGCCTTCATGGAAACCACGTTAAGTTCATGGCAAAATAACGAACCCCACAGGTTTATCCAATAGGGCGTTGGTGAAATAAATAGGCCCTTCAACACTTTCTGAACGTAGTACGTACCACTTTCAACAATTTATATATCTTCGGCCATACATGATGACTTACGCGTTCCCAGTCTCACTTGCTACCCACCCATTCCATGAAAACAAAACCCAGCGAACTCAAACAGAATCTATTCAAAGCAGGTATTGGTCTGGTTGCTTTTGGCTTTGCGGCAGCAGGCCATGAACTGACAGGGCCCCTCACGGCTTTGGTTGGTTTAGCGGGAAACGTGGCCAGCCAGTTTGGTATCGAAGCCTGTATGCCTTACATCACCAAAAACTGGCTCTCGCATCCCGACAAAGTGGTTAACCATCACATTCAGCGGGCGTTGGTGACGGCTGTCAACACAGCCCTGACCGAGATTGAACAGGAATATCTGGTTCGGGACGATGTTAGCCCGCGTGAGCAGCAATCGTTACGGGACTTTTTTGCCGTGTTACGAAGCCGCAGCGAGCAGGAGTTTATGGAAGCTGCCCGCGACGAATTGACCAAGCAGGAAATTCTGGATTATGTCTACGACCGGCAGGCGGCTGCCCGGCACTTGCAGGACCGGCTACGTATTCAGTTGGATTCATCGGCCGATGATGAATTTTATTTTACCGACCGATTCATTGCCTATTTCCCCGGCCATTTTGCCGAACGGGTTCAGTTTCATCTAAAAGAAGAACTAAAAGGCGAGGACGAAGATCAGGAGAAGGCAAAAAAAGCGATGGACCTGCTCTTTTTCGAGACGTTGCGGGCGGGCCTGAACGACCTGAAAATTGGCCAGGCCGACCTCAAAACCAGCCTCGACACGGCTCTGGAAACCGGCACACGAACGGCGCAGCAACTCGATTTCTACGGCGAACTCTGGATCAGTGCCATCCGCCAGAACCGCGCTCAGCTTGACCGGGTGGAGGAGAATACGCAAAAAACGTTAGAGAAAATTGGCGACCTGCGAGCCGAGGTAGCCACCAAAGGCGATATGGCTGCCCTGCGAAGGGATATCGAGACTATGTACCGCCAGCCGGTGCAGCCGGGTTTGCTGGGATCGCCCCAGTTTCAACAACTCACCCAAACCCTGCGCGATACCGAACAGGCGTTTGCCGGGGCCCGCACCGGCCTGACCGCACTCGAAACCGCCATTGCCCAAAATCCGGTTTTAGCCACGTCCCTGACGATCCCGCTTGGACAGGCCCAACAACTGGCCACCGCCACCGATGCCCAACAGCAACAGGCCCGCCAGAACCTGCTTCAATTTATGGCCGATGTAGCCGCCACCCAACGGGCCATCATGGACGCAACCTCGCACCGGGCCGATGTAGCTCGCCAACTGTTTGAGCAGGGCCAGTTTACCGAAGCCAATGCCGCCCTCAGTGCCGACGAACTCCGTCGGGATAAAACCGACCTGCTCCAGCAACGCGATGCCGTGCGGGCGCAATTGGCACAGTTGGCGCAGGACTTCATCCTGAAAGCCAACATGATGGTGCTGGCCAAAGACCCCGACTGGTTTGCCCAGGCGCGGCAACTGTTTGAAGAAGCCGTCGAAACTGACCAAACCTACGAAACCTGCTTTGCACTGGGGTATTTTCTGCAAGAACACAACCAGCACCTGGACGCGATGGTCTGGTACGAAAAAGCCCTGCCGCTGTCCGCCAATGAATCCCCAAAATCCGCCCTGCTCAACAATCTGGCAAATCTGTACAGTGACAATAAACGCTTTGCCGAAGCCGAACCCGCCTTTGACGAAGCCCTGACTGTTTATCGGCAACTGGCCCAGCAGAACCCATTGGCTTACCTGCCCAAGGTGGCTACGACGCTCAACAATCTGGCAAATCTGTACAGTGACACTCAACGCTTTGCCGAAGCCGAACCCGCCTATGACAAAGCCCTGACCATTCGTCGGCAATTGGCCCAGCAGAACCCATCGGCTTACCTGCCCGATGTGGCCATGACGCTCAACAATCTGGGTATTCTGTACAGTGACACTCAACGCTTTGCCGAAGCCGAAGCCGCCTTTGACGAAGCCCTGACCATTCGTCGGCAACTGGCCCAGCAGAACCCATCGGCTTACCTGCCCGATGTGGCCATGACGCTCAACAATCTGGCTGTTCTGTACCGGGCCAATAAACGCTTTGCCGAAGCCGAACCCGCCTTTGACGAAGCCCTGACCATTCGTCGGCAACTGGCCCAGCAGAACCCATCGGCTTACCTGCCCGATGTGGCCATGACGCTCAACAATCTGGGTATTCTGTACAGTGACAATAAACGCTTTGCTGAAGCCGAAGCCGCCTATGACGAAGCCCTGACTGTTTATCAGCAACTGGCCCAGCAGAACCCATCGGCTTACCTGCCCGATGTGGCCATGACGCTCAACAATCTGGCAAATCTGTACAAGGCCACGAACCGGCCTGAGCGGGCTGAGGAAGCCTACGACGAGGGGCTGGGCATATATCGGGGGTTGGCTAAGGTGAACCCGGATAGTTACAGCGTCAATGCAGCCATGACGGCTGTGAACAGAAGTATGCTGTACCGGGACCAGCCAACGCCAGACCAGGAACAGTCTGTTGAATATGCGTTGCTGGCATTATTCTACGCGATTCCCTATCAAGACCGGGTGCTACTGGCCTTGAAGATAGCCCAGGCTGCGGTTCAAATCTGTGGGCATTGGGGCATTGACTGGCAGGCGGAGTTGCAGAAACGGTTTGGTGAAGGAGAATCTTGATAATTACGCGATAGCGTACCCACTCAACGCCCGTTTGTAAGGTGGCTAAACGTCGTTATCAAGTCAACAAATGTTTACCAGTGTCTATTCATAAATCCAATTTTCCGGCTTCCCCTTCGTCTTTCCCCATCCTTACTCCTACCTTTGCGGGATTTTTGACCCTGCGTTTTCCCAATGCGCAGGGTTAGTTGTACATCCTTCACTGAACATTGTACATTCCCAACGATGCCCAAAAATTCCGCTATTCGCTCCGTTCTTATCATTGGCTCCGGCCCCATTGTTATTGGTCAGGCCTGCGAGTTCGATTATGCTGGTTCTCAGGCTGCCCGCTCCATTCGCGAAGAGGGTATTGAGGTTAGCCTGATCAACTCCAACCCGGCCACGATCATGACCGACCCCATCAACGCCGATTACGTGTATCTGCTGCCGCTGGAGAAAAAGTCGATCATTCAGATTCTGGAAAAACACCGTGAGATGGGTCGGCCCATAGACGCGGTGCTGCCCACCATGGGCGGGCAGACGGCCCTGAACCTCGCCATCGACTGCGACAAGGCGGGTATCTGGGCGAAGTACGGCGTGAACATCATTGGTGTTGACATTAAGGCGATAGAAACCACCGAAGACCGCGAGAAATTCCGGTTGCTCATGCTTGAACTCGGCGCGGGTGTTTGTAAAGGACGTACGGCCCGCTCGTTTCTGGAAGGCAAAGAAATTGCGCAGGAAATTGGCTTCCCGCTCGTTATCCGGCCCTCGTTCACGCTGGGCGGTACGGGCGGTGGCTTCGTAAATACGCCCGAAGAGTTCGACAAGGCGCTCGCGCATGGTCTGCACGCGTCGCCGGTGCACGAGGTACTGGTAGAGCAGAGCGTGATGGGCTGGAAAGAGTTTGAACTTGAACTGCTGCGCGACAACCTCGGCAACTTCGTCATTATCTGCTCCATCGAGAACTTCGATCCGATGGGCGTCCATACCGGCGACAGCATTACGGTAGCCCCGGCCATGACCCTGCCCGACACCCTCTACCAGGAAATGCGCGATCTGGCCATCCGGGTCATGAGCGGCATCGGGCAGTTTGCGGGCGGCTGCAACATTCAGTTTTCGGTCAATCCCGAAACGGACGACATTATTGTCATTGAAGTAAACCCCCGCGTAAGCCGGTCGTCGGCGCTGGCGTCCAAAGCAACGGGCTACCCCATCGCCAAGATTGCCGCTAAAATGGCCGTTGGGTATAATCTGGATGAGCTGATAAATCCTATTACGGGTACAACATCGGCGTTTTTTGAACCCGCCATCGACTACGTCATCGTAAAAGTACCGCGCTGGAACTTCGACAAGTTTCCGGGCGCCGACCGCTCGCTGGGCTTGCAGATGAAGTCGGTGGGCGAAGCGATGGGCATTGGCCGGAATTTTCAGGAAGCGTTGCAGAAAGCGTGTCAGAGTCTGGAAATCCGGCGCAACGGCCTCGGTGCTGACGGTCGCGAACTAACCGATCAGGTCGCGCTGAGAAAGAGTCTCGAACACCCAAGCTGGGACCGGCTGTTTCATATCTACGATGCCTTCAAAGCCGGGATGTCATTCAGCACCATTCAGAAACTGACCCGTATTGATGCCTGGTTTTTGCATCAGATCGAAGAACTGATTGAGCTGGAACGCGAAATCAGCCAGTACGACCTGGACGAGCTCCCGCCCGAACTCCTCCGCATAGCCAAGCAGAAAGGCTACGCCGACCGGCAACTGGCGCATATTCTTCAGGTGCGCGAAAGCAAAATTTACGACTATCGACAAGACCACAACATTCGGCGGGTGTTCAAATGCGTGGATACCTGCGCGGCTGAGTTCGAGGCCAAAACGCCCTATTACTACTCGACCTTCAATAACCAGCTGCCCATTACGCAGGACCGGCCCGAACCCGTTTCTGACCTGCCCGGCAACGAATCGGTACGCTCTGACCGCAAAAAAATCGTGGTTCTCGGCTCCGGCCCCAACCGCATTGGGCAGGGCATCGAGTTCGACTACTCCTGCGTGCACGGCGTGCTGGCGGCCAAAGAAGCGGGGTATGAAACGATCATGATTAACTGCAATCCTGAAACCGTCTCGACCGATCCCGACATTGCCGACAAACTGTATTTCGAGCCGGTTTTCTGGGAACACGTCCATGCCATCATTCAGCACGAAAAGCCGGAGGGTGTCATTGTGCAGCTGGGTGGGCAAACGGCCCTGAAAATGGCCGAGAAACTGACCCGCTACGGCATCAAAATCATCGGTACCAGCTGGGAAGCTCTCGATCTGGCCGAAGACCGGGGCCTGTTCTCAGGAATGCTGCACGATCTTGACATTCCGTACCCCAAATTCGGCACCGTTCGCGAAGCCGAAGCCGCCATTGAACTCTCGCGCGAGCTGGGCTTTCCGCTGCTGGTACGGCCAAGCTACGTACTGGGTGGGCAGAGCATGAAAATCGTGATTAACGAGCAGGAGCTGGAAACCCACGTGATGAAGATCATGCAGGACATTCCCGACAACAACATCCTGCTCGATCATTTCCTGGAAAACGCCATCGAAGCCGAAGCCGACGCCATCTGCGACGGAGAAGACGTGTACATCATCGGCATTATGGAGCATATCGAACCGGCGGGCATCCACTCCGGCGACTCCTACGCCCTGCTGCCGCCCTTCGACCTGAGCGAGAACGTAATCCAGAAAATCGAGGAATACACCAAAAAGATTGCCGTAGCCCTGCGCACGGTGGGTCTGATCAACATTCAGTTCGCCATCAAAGATGAGCAGGTGTACGTGATCGAGGCCAATCCCCGCGCCAGCCGGACCGTGCCGTTCATCTGCAAAGCCTATCAGGAACCCTATGTCAACTACGCTACGAAAGTGATGCTGGGCGACAAAAAGGTGAAGGATTTCGATTTCAAGCCCGTCAAGAAAGGCTTCGCCATCAAGATACCGGTGTTCTCGTTCAACAAATTTCCGAACGTAAACAAGGAACTCGGTCCCGAAATGAAATCGACCGGCGAAGGCATCTACTTCATCGACGATTTGACGGACGATTTCTTCCTGAAGATCTATTCCGAGCGGAATCTGTACCTGAGCCGGTAACTACCCTCGTTTATACAATCAAAACCCCCGAACGCGTTGCGCGTTAGGGGGTTTTGATTGTCAGTAGTACTGATTGACGTGGCTGATATGCTTCGTCATCAGAAGCCTAAGCCCAGCGAGAAACCGCGCACGACCTGGTTGCCGGGCAGCGAGCTAACAACCGATACGCCGGGTGTGGTCAGATTGACTGAATAGACGCCCGTGGTGCCATTCGAGCGGAACAGGGCGTAGGCGAGGTTGCTCGTGCCACCAATATCAAACCCGTTGGCTCCGTCGAACTGGATGCCCAGCATACTGTTACCAACCGGTACCAGCGTTCCGTTGTTGGGCGGATTCTGGATAAACAACTGACTGCGGTTATTGTCGATGCTGTACAGCGTAGTAGTTGTGGCACCGGCAAAGTTGTTCGTGTACGCAGCTGCCGAGGCCACCATCGATGCGCCGTTCAGGTTGCCGTCAATGGCTACTACTGCGCCCGTTTCAGGATTCAGCCGCAGGTCTATACCGGAGTTACCAATAAGCCGGATGCGGTCAACGGTGGGGTTGAAATCGAAACCATAATCACCGATGCCGATGGCGGGGGTAAACGGACCACCCACGGCCGTTGCCGCACCGTTCGAGGTATTGATGGTATACAATTGGCTGGTGCTGCCGAGCGCGTAAAGCTGCCCGTTTCGAGGGCGGAAGTCGATCCCGTAGATCATCTCACCCGACTTCAATCCCGTAATTGACTTCATAATCGGGTTAGGTGCGAAGGGGTTGAAGATCAGCAGCATATTTTGATCCGTAACGGCGTAGGCCACCGGCTCAGACGGAATGGCCAGCCCAACGATGCTCATGCCCATCGGGAGCAGGTCCCCCAGTTTCTCGGCTTTGCCCGTCATTAAGTCGATCTGATACAGGCCGCGCACGTTACCACTAATGAGCGACGCGATGGCAGTACCATCAAAACTAATGTCCATACTACCTACCCCGGCAATGTCGACACCGAGCGGCCCAACTTCTTCGAGTGTGCCGTTGTTGGGCGGGTTTTGCTTATAAAGTTTATCAGTAATCGGGTCAATGTCGTACAGCGTAGTTGTTGTTACGCCTGCCCGACTATTTGTGTAGGCAACTGCATTGATAGCGGCTCCCGGTACCCCGTTGATGTTGCCATCAATGGCCACAACAGCTCCCGTTTCGGGATTTAGCCGCAAATCCTGGCCATCGTTGGTAACGAGCCGGAGCCGGTCTACGGTGGGGTTGAAATCAATACTGACGCTGTTTCCGTTGATGGCGGGCGTAAACGGTGCTATGTTGGGGGCAGTAACTACCCCACTGCTGAGGTTGATCGTGTAGAGCCGACTCTGGTTGCTAACGGCCACCAATTGACCCGTTGCCGGGCGGAAGTCCATACTGACCAGCCGCTCACCCGACATCAGCCCCGTCACGTCAATGGTTTTGAGGGGCATATTCAGGTTGCGCGTATTGAGTATCATGATCCGGTTGGCGTCGGTCAGGACGTAAAAATCGAAATCGGCAGATAGGCGGCCACTCGATGATGCCGTGGGTGTAATGGGCTGGAATGATTCGTCGCGGCAGGCGTTGAGAGTAAGCAGTGAGCCAACAGCCAGCAGGCTAACCAGCGTACGTAGTTGTCTTGCGTGTTTCATGGATTTGACGGGCGAAAAAGGATTATATAATTACTTTACGACATACCGGCACATACGGAGAAATCAGACCGTCAGATTGATGATATTAAAAAGTAATTAAGAACAGGCCGATCATCCATAACATGGACTGTATGGATGCCAGGAATCAGCTTGTATCCCGCAATCGTCCTTACCAGACCTTCTTCAGGCTGATGAAACTGCCCGTAGCGGGCTGGATGAAGCTACCCCGATCAACAGCAAACGAGGTCGTGAGCGTAGTACCGGGCCGTTTGCTGAGTTGCCACTGGGCCGATAGCAGGCCCGAAAACTGACCAAATGGCGAATCAAATTGCCTCGTATACGTTCCGTAATGCTGGCTGTACGTTGCCCGCAGCGTTACCGTGGGACCGTGCCGAAACGTGCCGATGAATGCAACGTGCCCCATCTTGATTCGATTATCCAAAAAATAGCCGCCCGAGTTGATTGTGTTGACAGTGTCGGACAAACCCAGCCGGGGCATTGCCAGCGGTGTACCAATACCATACCCCCGGTACGACCAACCCTCGCGGTACTGGCTGTTGTTGAAATAATTATCAGCTCCCTGATAACGCGCGTTAATGTCGAAGATAGAGCCGCTCTGACTCATGGTACTGAGCCACTCCAGCACCGCACGGTTCAGCCGAAACCAGACCGGACGTATTTGGTCGTTGCGGAAGCGTAGCCCCGTCAGGCCATCAGGTGCGTTGATCAGGGCCAGTCCGGAAGCGTCTTCGAAGTAGTGCTGGTGGTACAGGGACCAGTAGCTGCCAGGTCGCTGCCACTCTACTGCCAGATCGTAGTGGCCCACATGATTGCCAATACGGTTGGTGCCATCATATACAGTATAGCGGCTGTTTTGCAGGTCATCCGGGTAGCGTCCGGTAACCAGCGACAGGTAGTCCCGAAAGGCCGTGGGCAGGTTACCATCCACAGACAGATCAGTGCCAACGAGGTAATCGGCCCGGCCACCCCACTGTACCTGATGATTAAGACCAAAGATTGCCTTAATCTTTGCCTGTGGTTTGCCAAAGCGCACGGCTACATATTTCTGGTGCAGGTAGCTTCCCTGAATATACGTGTTGGCAAGCCAGCCATGTGCGTAGCCCGCCCGGAACGCAACCGCTTTTTTCAGAAAACCACCCAACGGAACGTAGTCAGGCGTATGGAGTTGTATCTTCGGAAAAACAGGGGCATTACCTGACCAGGACACAAATCCCGACGTCAGTAGGGTATCGCCCTGTCCGTACACCTCGCGCCGGTTGCCGCCAAATAATTCCAGCCAGCGATACCGGACTTTCACAAATGCATCGGGCAGCAACACCCGAGACGGGTACGACGCCACATTGGGACGGGTATTGCCCACGGCGTATAACCCAAACCCCCAGTCCATTTTTTTTCGGTTAGCCGCCACCGTATCGGATCGGGGGGCATAATCGCGCGAGATACCCAGCCGCAGCGTACCGAACGTACCCGTTAGAGGTACGGTGCCATACTGATTGGCCCGCAACCAGAAGGGTTGCTGATGCGCTGGCGATTCCGTTGGCACACCACCGCCCAACTCAACAGCATACTTCACCGATTGGGCCAGCACGCCCGATGTCATGGTCAGGACCAAACAGGTAATCAGATAATTTTTTTTCATACAAAAAATACGATCTCTGACAATTAACCAGACTTGGCATACCTGTATAGCGTCACAAAAGGGAAGCCCAACCAGCCCTCAGACCCAATTGGGCAACGGATTGGTATGAGGGCCGGTACATACCACCCCGTTCAGTGTCAGGATACCGGTCAGTATGAAGTTCGACGGCCATAAGATCGGTAATCCCGATTAGAGTGTGCGTGGGTAGCAAACCTACTAAATTGCCGTTAGGTTACAGATACCGCATCAGCTTTGGCAGACTGACCAGCCGAAACTTTTCCAAAAAACGACCTGTTTAGTTAGTTACGAACTATGGAAAAAACAAACCTGCACCTGACTGCCACACCCGCCGAAACTGCCGTTTTGGTAGCCCTCATTACTCAGAAACAAACCGCCGATCAGACGAAAGAGTATCTGGACGAACTGGCGTTTCTGGCCGAGACGTCGGGTATTATTACGAAGAAAACCTTTACCCAGAAACTCGACCGGGCCGATACCCGCACGTTTGTAGGCAAGGGTAAACTCGAAGAGATACAGACGTATATCCGTGATAATCCGGTCGACATTATCATTTTTGACGATGATCTCACACCTGCTCAGGTTCGTAACCTCGAAGCCGAACTTATCGACATCAAGGTACTGGATCGTAGCCTGTTAATCCTGAATATTTTCTCGATGCGGGCGCAAACGGCGCAGTCGCGCGTGCAGGTAGAACTGGCACAGTACCAGTACATGTATCCCCGGCTAACCCGTATGTGGACACACCTAACCAGCCAAAAAGGCGGAGTGGGTATGCGCGGACCGGGCGAGAAAGAACTCGAAACCGACCGCCGGATCGTGAAAGACCGGATTTCGTTTCTGAAAGAGAAACTCGCAAAAATTGACCGGCAGAGCCAGACTCGCCGTAAAGAACGCGACCGGCTTGTGCGGGTGGCCCTCGTGGGCTATACCAACGTGGGTAAGTCGACGCTGATGCGGACGCTGGCTAAAACGGATGTCTTCGCCGAAAACAAACTCTTCGCCACGGTCGATTCGACGGTGCGGAAGGTAACGCTGGGCAACATCCCGTTTCTGCTAACCGATACCGTTGGATTCATCCGCAAGTTGCCTACCACCCTTATCGAGTCCTTCAAATCGACCCTCGACGAGGTGCGCGAAGCCGATATTCTGCTGCATGTAGTGGACGTATCGCACCCGAATTTTGAGGAGCAGATCGAGGTCGTGAACACGACGCTGGCCGACATAAATGCCGCCGACAAGCCAATGGTGCTGGTTTTCAACAAGATGGATCAGTTTGTAGCAAAAGAAGAGTGGGCCGCCAAAACCACCCTCGCTATCGCGGGCGACGACGCCGACCCGGACGACGATGCGTTCCTGCCCGACGTGGAGGTGCCCGTTGCCGAGCGTAAGCAAAACGCGCTGGAATACCTGAAACGAACCCACCTCAGCCACAAAGCCGATTACGTAGCCTTCATCTCCGCCCAAACCGGGGAGAACGTGGGTGAGTTGCGCGAGTTGCTGTACGATCTTGTAAAAGAGAAGCATTACTTCATCTATCCCAACTGGGTAAACGTTCCGCTTTCCGAGAGCGCCGAGTACGGCGACGGTTTGGCGGGCTAAGCCTTTTTCGGCAATTTGCGGCTTATAATCCCGCCTGACCATGACCGATAGAGAGTTCGACCAACTTATGAAGACGTTATCCGATCAGCAGGCTAATCTGTCTGATAAGGTTGACATATTACAGCAAACAGTTGAACAGGGTCAGAAGGAAATGAAAGATGGCTTGCAGATGGTGTTGGAAGCAATTTGGAAAAAGTAGAAAAATGGTCCCGTAGTTCAACGGATAGAATAGACGTTTCCTAAACGTTAGATATGGGTTCGATTCCCGTCGGGACCACCACAAAATAGCCACCGCAAATCGCCACCCCGATGAACCCGAACGAGCAGAGTCGATTAATTGAAATTATGGCTGAAGTCCTGATAGAAGTGCAGGGAATGCGGCAGGAAATGCAAGGAATGCGGCAGGAGCAGGTCGAGACCAACAAGCAGCTCGACCGGCTTGAGAAGCGCACCGAGCAGAATACGGCGGCTGTTGGCCAGCTTCAGGTATCAGTGCTTCGGATCGGCGATGAACTCGTTAAAGTGGCCGACCTGACGGGGCGGGTTGGGCGGCTGGAAGACAAGGTGTTTATCTGAATCACCGGTGCCGCTCCACACCCACCTGTTCGCAGAATTCCAGCACGGGGCAGGTAGAGCAGCGCGGCAGAGTTCCCGTACAGAGGTGTTTGCCAAACGGCATCAGCAACCGGTTTATGTCCCGCCACCGCTCGCGGGGCACCTGATTTTCCAGGACTTTCAGGGTTTGTTCGGGTGTTTTGGTTTGCACGTAGCCCCAGCGGTTCACCACCCGATGCACATGCACGTCTACGCTGATGGCGGCCTGCCCGGTAGCTACGCCAAGAGCCAGGTTGGCACACTTCGGCCCTACGCCT
>JACMPG010000308.1 GCA_014377625.1 Spirosoma sp. | reverse complement strand
TCGCGTAATAAAATCAGTCTGGTATTGGCTGAGTGACTCAGGTCACTGATAAAGATTTCGGGGTACCGTACGTTTGTCTGATTAATTTATGTGATCGACTACGAACATGAGCCTATTGAGCAAAAACGTCGGTTCGACCGATAAAACAATTCATGTCGTTGTCGGATCTATCCTGGTTGGCATTGGGCTATACATTGGCAACGGAACGGTAGCATGGGCTGTTGGTTTAGTCGTAGCTGTTGCGGTAATGCTGGTTACGGCATTTACGAGTACGTATCCTATGTATATGCCGTTTGGTATTAATGCGCGCCGGCTTCGGAAACGTTCATAACCCCCCAATCGGTTAAGGTACTTTTACGCATGACAGAAACAGAAGTAATTGGGTATGTTTCGGCGGTAGTGGTGGGGCTGGTAATCGGTCTGGCCGGTGGTGGCGGCTCAATCCTGACCGTGCCGATTTTTGTGTACATATTCGGGATTCCTACGCTGCTGGCTACAAGTTATTCGCTGTTTGTCGTGGGATCAACATCGTTGATTGGGTCAATCAATCACGTTATTAAAAAGCGGGTTGATTTGCGCGTAACAGCGGTTTTTGCATTGCCCTCGTTTCTGTCGGTTTATCTGAGCCGTCGGTTTCTGGTACCTGCACTACCCGACCCGTTGTTTAGCTTCGACGGGTTCGTGCTCTCTAAGAGCCATGCTATCCTGTATTTCTTCGTCCTCGTAATGATCGTAGCAGCCCGCGCCATGATCCGCAGCGACCGCCCAGAACAGGGCGAAGCCGCTGACGGTAAACCGCGCTACGCCACGCTGGCTCTGGATGGCCTGGCCGTGGGATTGCTGACGGGTACTATCGGCGCGGGGGGAGGATTCATCATCGTACCGATGCTGGTACTACTGGCGGGGTTGCCCATTCACCGGGCGGTGGCTACGTCGGTGCTGATTATCGCCGTGAACTCATTCGTTGGCTTCATTGGCGATATTGGCCATACCCAACTGGACTGGAATTTTCTGCTACCTTTTACAGGGCTATCCATAGCCGGTATTTTTCTGGGTATGTATCTGGCCCGATTCATAGCCCCTGACAGACTCAAAAAAGGCTTTGGCTGGTTTGTACTGGCGGTGGCAGGCTATGTGATTTTTAAAGAGGTTTTTTAAGTAAGCAATGTGATGCGGAGTTCAGCTCCGCAGGTTTTAGAGTGAATCAATAACTACAGTGGACCAGCGGTTCACGTTACGCCATGACAATCGAACAAATTTACACGGGTTGCTTAGCGCAGGGAGCGTACTACATCGAAAGCAATGGCGAAGCGGCTATCATTGACCCGCTCCGCGAAACATCGCAATACGTGCGGCAGGCCGAAAGGGCGGGCGCGAAAATTAAGTACGTCTTTGAGACACATTTTCACGCCGATTTCGTGTCGGGCCATCTGGACTTAGCCCAAAAAACGGGTGCGCAAATTGTGTACGGTCCCAATGCCAACACGGGCTATGATGCGTACCACGCCAAAGACGGCGAAACCTTTGCGCTTGGTAACGTAACCATCAAAGTCCTGCACACGCCTGGCCACACACTCGAATCCACTACGTATCTGCTCCTCGATGAAGTCGGGAAAGAACACGCTATTTTTACGGGCGACACGCTCTTCATTGGCGACGTAGGCCGCCCTGATCTGGCCATCAAGGGCGATTTGACCGAACATGACCTTGCAGGGATGCTTTACGACAGTCTGCAAAACAAAATCATGCCCCTGCCCGACGACGTAATTGTCTATCCGGCTCACGGTGCCGGGTCGGCCTGTGGTAAGAATATGAGTAAGGAAACTACTGACTCACTCGGAAATCAGAAGCGGTTTAACTACGCGCTGAGGGCTAAGTCGAAGGAGGAGTTTATCAAAAACGTGCTGGATGGACTTACAACGGCCCCGGCTTACTTTGCCGAAAATGCCCGGCTCAATAAAGAAGGCTACGAGAGTCTGGACAGCGTCATGGAGCGCAGTAGTCAGGCTCTACCGCCCGATGCCTTTGAACAGGCTGTGAATGAAACCGGCGCGCTGGTGCTGGATGTTCGCAACGCAGCTGATTTTGCCAGTGGATTCATTCCAAATGCGATAAACATCGGCCTGAACGGGCAGTTTGCCCCCTGGGTTGGTGCCCTGATACCTGACCTCAAACAACCCATCGCACTTGTTACGCCTGCTGGCGAGGAAGAACAAACCATTGTGCGGCTGGCCCGCGTGGGTTATGACCAGTGCGTCGGCTTTCTCGACGGTGGGTTTGCCACCTGGCAACAGGCAGGTAAAGAAGTAGATACTATCGAGTCAATTACTGCCGATGCGTTTGCCCAACGGAAACAGGCCACACCTGACCTGACCATTATCGACGTCCGTAAGCCCACTGAGTTCGACGCTGACCACCTTTCCGGGGCTGAAAACATGCCGTTAGACAATCTGAACGATTACCTGACCGACATCCTGAACGAAGAACCTGTTTATGTACACTGTGCGGGTGGCTATCGTTCTATGATTGCCAACTCCATCCTGAAAGCGCGCGGCTTTAATAACGTGGTGAATGTGGAAGGAGGGCTGGCCGCTATTCAAAAAGCGGGGGTTGTTTAATAAAAAGTCTATGTTCCCAAAAATTATGCTTGATTTCATTTCGCAACCCTGGCCCTGGTATGTGGCCGGAACGCTTATTGGCCTGACCGTACCGACACTGCTCATTCTGGGCAACAAAGCGTTTGGTATCTCATCGTCGCTGCGGCACATCTGTGCGGCCTGCGTACCGGCCAAACTCCCCTTCTTTAGCTATGACTGGCGTAAAGAATCCTGGAATCTATGGTTCGTGGGTGGGGTTGTTATTGGTGGTTTCATTGGCGGTACGCTGCTGAAGAACCCCGCTGCCCTGACCATTGCTCCCGATACGCTGCGCGATTTACAGGCCCTTGGCGTTCGCGACTTTGCAAGTGGTCTGATGCCGACCGATATTTTTTCCTGGGGCAACCTTTTTACGGCCAAAGGCTTGCTGTTCTTCGTGATAGGCGGGTTTCTGGTTGGTTTCGGTACGCGCTACGCAGGCGGTTGCACCTCGGGTCACGCTATTATGGGCTTGTCCAACCTACAATGGCCATCGCTGGTGGCCACCATTAGTTTCATGGCGGGCGGTTTCGCCATGACCCATCTGATCCTGCCGTATCTGATGCGGTGGGTTATGTAAAGAACTACAACTATGATTTCAGAACAACCAAGAATACAAACTAAAGCCCCTGTCCGGCCAAAATCAGCAAACTGGAAGTTTAGCTTAGTAGGTATTTTCTTCGGTATCGTATTCGTCAAGGCCGAGGTTATTTCGTGGTTCAGGATTCAGGAAATGTTTCGGCTCGATTCCTTCCATATGTACGGCGTTATCGGTACGGCGGTACTGGTTGGCATGATTTCGCTGCAACTTATCAAACGCTTCAACATCAAGACCGTGCAGGGCGATCCGATTTCGGTGGCTCCAAAGCAGTTCAGCAAAGGGCAGATTTACGGCGGACTGCTGTTTGGGTTTGGCTGGGCCATTACGGGTGCGTGTCCGGGGCCGTTGTTTGCGCAGATTGGCGCGGGCTATTCTGTGGTAGCTGTTACGCTGCTCAGTGCCATTGCCGGAACGTGGGTCTACGGGGCAATACAAAGAAAACTGCCACACTAATATTACTGGATGGGGTTCTCGTCAATTCCCAAACGTGGCAGGGCGGGATTCAATACGCGTGGTACCACCTTGATGCGAAACACCCTTGTCCCGGCCACGTCGAAGTCGCAGCCGTAGAAGTCGCGCTGCTTGACACCTCGGTAGACGGCGGTATAGTTTACCTTGACGGGCCAGTTGTTAAGAGCCAGTTCGGCGGTGATGGCGTCGACAGCTTTGCGCAGGTTGGAGAAAAAGATAACCGTTGGTTCCCGTTGCCTGACGGTGTTCAGCGTACCGACGGGCAGGAGAGTTACCTCGTAAATGATTCGCCCGGTAGGACGTAACCCCTTCTTATCGACCATTCTGGTTGTTACTTGTTTGCAAGTACGTATATATCAGCAATTATGTGATAAACTATTTGACTATTTTTCATAGTGCGAACTAACGGGATTAGTTTGGGGTTTACCTATCAACTACCTCGTAAAAAAACCCGACCATAACTGGCCGGGTTTTTTGTGTCAACTGTACTCCTGACGGAGGAAAGACTATTTCGTATACATCACCGTTTCAACGGCCTGTAATGTGCGTTTCAAATTCGGTAGAATCTCTTCGATAAGTGTGGGCGCGTAGGGTAGGGGCAGGTCAATGCTGTTGACCCGAACCACCGGTGCGTCCAGATAATCGAAGGCGTTGCGCTGAATGTTGTAGGTCAGTTCTGACGAAATGGCGGCCAAAGGCCATGCTTCTTCTACAATGACACAGCGGTTGGTTTTCTTCACCGAGTTGATAATCGTGGCGTAGTCGATGGGGCGCACCGTGCGGAGGTCGATGACTTCGGCGGAGATGTTATTCTTGGCCAGTTCGTCGGCGGCTGCGAGGGCCACTTTCATAATCTTGCCGAACGACACAATCGTTACGTCGTTGCCTTCGCGCACTACTTTAGCCTGCCCAATTGGAATAAGGTACTCCTCTTCCGGCACCTGTCCCTTATCGCCGTACATCAGTTCTGACTCCATGAAGATGACCGGATCGTTGTCGCGGATACTGGATTTTAGCAGGCCTTTGGCATCGTAGGGATTGGAGGGAACGACCACTTTCAGACCCGGCGTGTTGGCAAACCAGTTCTCGAAGTTCTGCGAGTGCTGACTCGACAGCATACCCGCGTTACCGGTTGGCCCCCGAAATACGATAGGACACGAATACTGTCCGCCCGACATGCTCATGACTTTAGCCGCCGAGTTGATAATCTGGTCGATGGCAACGAGCGAGAAGTTAAAGGTCATAAACTCGATAATGGGCCGCAAACCGTTCATGGCCGAACCAACACCGATACCGGCAAAACCAAGCTCGGCAATGGGCGTGTCGATAACCCGTTCGGGGCCAAATTCGTCGAGCATTCCTTGACTGACCTTGTAAGCCCCGTTGTATTCGGCCACTTCTTCGCCCATCAGGTAAACGAGCGGGTCACGGCGCATTTCTTCGTTCAGGGCCTCCCGCAGGGCCTCGCGAAACTGTATTTCTCTCATGCTGAGTGCGTTAGTTTAAGC
>JACMPG010000307.1 GCA_014377625.1 Spirosoma sp. | reverse complement strand
GACGCGTTTTTCTCGGGCGAGGTCTTTGCGGTTATGACGAGGGAGGGGTCTGTTATCCGCGCAATGGCTGTCAGTTGCCGACACGCGAATGAGGCAACGCCCTGCCCTTCGTTCTGTTCAAACGTTCCGTAAGCAATCTCGACCCGACCGTTTTCGGGCTTCCCCACAAAGCCACCTACCCCAACAACCTGCCCATCGCGCAGCACGAAGTAGCCAATCCAGGGCGGATTGTAGCCCGTTTGGTGGTAATAGTCAGGGTAAGACTTGAAAATTTCCTGACAGTCAGAACTGGCATAAAGCGGGTTAGTTCTGTCTTCGTCGATATGAATTGGTTCGAGTGTCATCATACCAGTCGTCATAAATAATTTGTGTCGGCACCGAATTAGAGATCAGGGCCGACACAATCACATTGGTGTCAAGAATGACCTTCAACACGCGTTTATTTTCTCACTATCGTTGTGGCGGCAGCCTGAGCACTGGCTAAAATTGTCAGGTCAGCAATGGTGACGTGGGCGGGAGCCGTTATGGCATAGACAATGGTATCGGCAATGTCCTGGGCGGTGAGGGGCGTAAACCCTTCGTAAACTTTGGCGGCCCGTTCGGCATCGCCGTTGAAGCGCACCATCGAGAATTCGGTTTCTACCGCGCCGGGGGCAATGTTCGTTACTTTTATGCCGTGCTGGGTCAGGTCTAAACGCATGCCGGTGCTGATGGCTTCAATGGCGGCTTTGCTGGCACAATACACGGCTCCGTTGGCGTAGGTCTGCTTGCCTGCAATGGAACTCAGGTTCACAATATGGCCCCGCCCGCGCTCAACCATGCCGGACATTACGGCTTTTGATACGTACAGAACGCCCTGCACATTCCCGTCAATCATTCTATCCCAATCTGCCGGGTCGCCATCCTGAATGGCTGAGAACCCAAAGGCATTGCCGGCATTATTCACCAGAATATCAATGGCCTTCCAGTCTTCGGGCAGTGAGCTGATGGCGGTTTCTACGGCGGTACGGTCGCGGACATCGAAGTTGAGCGTATGTACCCGGACCGCGCCGAGCTGCTGCCGGAGTTCATCGAGCCGTTCCTGACGGCGGCCACACAGGATTAAATCGTAGTTGAGTCTGGCAAAAGCTTCGGCAGTAGCGCGGCCAATACCTGCGGTAGCACCGGTGATAAGAGCAATCATATAAAAAATTTTTTGATTTTACGATAGCAAAATTACTCGAAAGCCGGTTTCCGGCCCGGATTTTGTAATGATATAGTTTCAATGGGTTATCACTCAATCAATCCATTTCTCACAAGCACATTTCCCGTCTATACAGCCTCATAACCATGATTCCTCAGTTTTCAATCATTATTCCGACCGGTCGGCAACCGGCTCTGTTGCTCAGGTGTCTCGACGCGCTCGGCAGGCAGACCCTCCCACGCAATCAGTTTGAACTGATCGTTGTTGATGATGCCAACACGCCCGAAACCGCGGCAGCAGTTGATCTTTTTGCCCGTCAAATTGCCCGGTCGGGTGGTCCGCTGGAGGTTCGCTATCTGGCCCAGCCCGCCGAACGGGGATTTGCCGCTGCCCGAAACCGGGGCTGGCAGGCAGCGCGCGGTAAAGTCGTGGCCTTTACCGACGATGATTGCATACCCAAGGCCAACTGGTTACTGACGGTGTTGCCCAGTTTTGAACGTGGAGCGCAGGTCGTGACGGGTCAAATGCACCTGACCGATGGTACGCTGGCATCTCAGAAAAAGAATCTGCACTGGAAATCCAACGAGCTGATTTCGGCCAACTGCTTTTGTCGGAAAACGGCTCTGGAGCGGGTAGGCGGCTTTGGCGAAGCGTTTGACTTAGCCTGGCGCGAAGATCAGGATTTGCAGTTCAAATTCACGGGGGCAGGTATTCCCATTACCAAATGCCCAGAAGCGGTGGTGGTGCACCCAACGCCCGATCAGTCCTGGTATGGTCCTTTGCCCAACGGACGACGCAGCCGCTACGATGCCCTGCTCTATAAACGTCACCCTGATCTGTTTCGGCAACGCATTGAAGCCGACCAGACGCATGTACTGGAGTACTATGCATCTGTACTGGGTGTAGTGCTGGGTGTTTCGGGGATATTGGCCAGTAACACCACGCTGGTGATACTCGGATTTGGCATCTGGATACTGCTCTCAGTCAGCCTGATTCGGCAGCAAATCCCTAATCGTGGTAATACCAGATTGCTACAAGCGGTACTGATGGCACTGGTCACACCGTTTCTGGCGGTTTACTGGCGTCTGTAAGGGGCTACAAATACCGGGTATTGTAGGGATGATTAATGAACCATTCGCGATAGGGTTGTATTTTTGAGGGATAGGGGTATGTATGACCATGACCCCGCCTACTCTATGATCAATTTACAACAATCGTTCGCGGTACGATTCTCGTACACTACGTTTTTCACCGAAGAACTTTTCGATCCCGGTAATCCCATCTTTGCCAATTTCTTTAGCTCGTCGACTGACGACAAATCGACAAAAAAAATCCTGTTCGTACTCGATTCCGGTGTGGTCAATGCACAACCCGCTTTGCCCGAAGCTATCCGGCAATACTTTGCGCAGACAGCCGCGTCGGTCACGCTCGTGCCGGAACTGCTGACGGTGCCGGGGGGAGAAGCGGCCAAGAATGATCCTGAACTTGTTGAGCAAGTCGTGGCCGCCGTTGATCAGTACGGTATTGACCGGCATTCGTTTGTTGCGGCCATCGGGGGCGGTTCGGTGCTGGATATGGTGGGGTACGCAGCTGCTATTTCACACCGGGGTATCCGGCACATCCGTATTCCAACTACGGTGTTGTCGCAGAACGATTCGGGCGTGGGCGTTAAGAATGGCGTGAATTACCGGGGTAAGAAAAACTTCCTTGGCACCTTCGCGCCCCCCGTCGCTGTTTTTAACGACAGCACATTCCTGACCACACTGGATGACCGCGACTGGCGGGCGGGTATTGCCGAAGCCGTAAAAGTCGCGCTCATCAAAGACCGTCCGTTTTTTGAGTGGATCGAAGCCAATGCCGATGCCCTGGCCGCGCGCGACATGCCCACGATGCAGTACCTGATTCATCGTTGCGCCGAAATGCATCTGCAACACATTGCCGGGCGGTCCGCCGATGCGGGCGATCCGTTTGAGCAGGGGTCATCGCGTCCGCTCGATTTTGGCCACTGGAGCGCCCACAAACTTGAACAACTGACCAATTTCGCCATCCGTCACGGCGAGGCCGTTGCCATTGGCATTGCGATGGACACGCTCTATTCCAATCAACTCGGCTGGCTTTCTGATGAGGACACCAACCGTGTCCTGACCACGCTCCGCACCCTCGGTTTTTTACTTTATGAGCCGATGCTCTCCGACAATGACAGCGCGGGGGTTTTGAAGGGACTCTCCGAATTTCGCGAACACCTCGGCGGTCAGCTTACAATCATGCTGCTGAATGCGCTGGGCCACGGCGTGGAAGTCCACGAAATGGACGAGGACGTCATTCGACGGGTAATAGATTTGCTTAAACACAGAGGTACAGAGTTATTCGCGGAGGAAACAGAGAAAAGTTTTGTTTAGAAAAATTCTGTTCTCCCGGCTAAACCTCTGTTCTCTCTGCGTTTGAAATACTTATGAAAACTCCCCTCGGACATCTCGGCTATTGCACGAATATTCACCCCGGCGAATCCTGGACCGATCACTTCGCTGAGCTAAAAAAAGCCATCCCGGAACTGAAAAACCGGCTTTTGCCCCCGGCTGGATTGCCCGATGCACCGTTCGGTATTGGGTTGCGACTGTCCAACCAGGCGAGTGAGGAACTGGAGCAGACCGAGAACCTCGTGGCGTTTCAGAACTGGCTGGCCGAAAACGATTGCTACGTATTCACGATGAATGGCTTTCCGTTCGGCGGTTTCCACGACATGGTCGTCAAAGATCAGGTTCATACCCCCGACTGGACTACCGAAGCACGGGTGGAATACACCAAACGGCTGTTCCGCATTTTGTCGGTGCTGCTGCCGGTAGACGAACTTGGTAATGGTATTCCGGGGGGTGTTTCTACGTCGCCGTTGTCATACCGGTACTGGTTTGAGTGGGAGCAGCCGGTAGCTCGGGATTACGTCTTTTCGCAGGCTACGCAGAGCGTACTCGAAGTGGTGGCTGAACTCATCAAACTCCGCCGGCAAACCGACCGGCTCATGCACCTCGACCTCGAACCCGAACCCGACGGCGTTATTGAAACCGCCGACGAGTTCATTGCCTGGTTCGTGGATTACCTGCTGCCGATGGGCATTGAACAGCTCAGCGAACAGTTTTCACTGACCGACGAGGAAGCCGAAGCCGCCATCTGCGATCACGTGCGGCTGTGCTACGACGTTTGCCACTTTGCCGTGGGCTACGAACGACCGGCCGAGGTGCTGGATAAACTCAAAAATTACGGGCTGCGTGTCGGTAAAATCCAGATTAGCGCGGCTTTAAAAGCAGAGTTTCCTACGGATGAAGTGGGTCGCGAAGCCGTTAAAAAAGCGTTTGAGCAATTTAACGAACCAACGTACCTGCATCAGGTGGTGGCCCGGACGAACGACGACGACCTGCTCCGGTTTCGCGATTTGCCCGACGCACTGGCCGCTTTTGACAACACCCAGGCCGAGTGGCGGGCGCATTTTCACGTACCACTGTTTGTACAGGATTACGGCTGGCTGAAGTCCACGCAGGACGATATTCGGGAGGTGCTGAAGTTACAGGCCGAACGGGCATTTACCAGTCAGATGGAAGTAGAAACTTACACCTGGGATGTCCTGCCCGATGCGCTGAAACTGCCATTGGTGGATTCGATTGAACGGGAAATGAAGTTTGTTATGGGTTTGATTGTGTAGGTCGTACACTCTTGTGCGACCAGCCGCGAAGCGGCTAATGGGCCAGTTACTTAACGTGAACTCTATTGTTAACCGCTCACGGCGGCTGGTCGCACAGGAGTGTACGACCTACTTGAAAATTTATGCAAAAGACCGTAGTACTCGACGTTGTGGGCCTCTCATATTCGCTGATTGGCGAACACACGCCCTTTCTGAAACAGTGGTTTGCCGGTAAGCAGCAGGCTACTATTACGCCCATGCTGCCCGCCGTAACCACCGCCGTGCAATCGACGTTTGTGACGGGAAAGTGGCCCGCCGAAACGGGTATTGTGGGCAACGGCTGGTATGACCGTACCGACGCTGAGGTGAAATTCTGGAAGCAGTCCAACAAACTCGTGCAGGGTGAGAAAATCTGGGAAGCGGCCCGGAAAGTCGACCCGAATTTCACGGTCTCCAAGATGTTCTGGTGGTACAATATGTACTCTACTGCCGACTATACGGCCACGCCCCGCCCGCAGTACCCGTCCGACGGGCTGAAGCTACCCGATTGCTACACCCAACCCGGCGACTTGCGCGACCGTTTGCAGGCTCAACTGGGTCCGTTTCCGCTTTTCCAGTTCTGGGGACCGGCCACAACCATCAAAAGCACCCGCTGGATTGCCGATGCTACGATGCTCGTGGACGAATGGCACAACCCCACGCTAACCCTCGTGTATTTGCCGCATCTGGATTACTGCCTGCAAAAGCTCGGTCAAGACATCCCGAAATTGGCCAGCGACCTGCGCGAGATTGACGACGTGTGCCGCGATTTGATTCAGTTCTACGAAAAGCAGGGTGCTGAGGTAATTGTCCTCTCGGAATACGGCATTACAACCGTCAGCAAGCCGATTCACATCAACCGCATCTTCCGCGAAGCCGGGTTGATCCGCTACCGCGAAGAGCGCGGGCTGGAACTGTTCGATGCCGGAGCATCGCCCGCCTTTGCCACCGCCGACCATCAGGTGGCTAATGTGTACGTGAATGACGCTGCAGTGTACGACAAGGTCCGGTCGATACTGGAGACTACGCCGGGTATTGAACTCGTTCTGGATAAGGAGCAGCAGAAAGCGTATCACATCGACCACGAACGGTCCGGCGATTTTGTGGTTGTGGCCGATGCTGAAAGCTGGTTCACGTATTATTACTGGCTCGACGATGCCCGCGCCCCGGATTTTGCCCGGCTCGTGGCCATTCACCAGAAACCCGGCTATGACCCTGTGGAGTTGTTTATGGACCAGACCAATCCGCTCATCAAACTCAAGGCGGGCTACAAACTGGGTCGTAAACTGCTTGGATTCCGGTATCTGATGAACGTAATTTCGCTGGACGCTACGCTGGTGAAAGGCTCGCACGGGCGGCTCGAAACCAACCGGCAGTACCAGCCTGTGTTTGTTAGTAGCCGCGCAGTAGGGGAGACCCTGCTGGCCACGGACGTGTACGACCATATCTGGCAAACGCTAATGGCGCAGGAAACAGCCGCTGTGTGAGGTTTTTTGTCATTCTGACGACGGAGGAATCTCACTTTTGAGCAAATCATAGCTACTAAGGGATTCCTCCGTCGTCGGAATGACAGAAATCTACCATTATCGATTATATTCGGTGCCATGAAACTCCTCTTTGTCTTCCTCCTTTTCGCAGCGGGCTGCACCGGCAACCGGCCACCCGCGCTTACAAACGTACCTGCCGACGGGGCCGACTATTACCAGCCCGCCAAGCCGACGTTTACGGGACAGCCACGCCTGTACCCCGATCCGCAGGGGGGGCTGGGCCACTCCGAAGACCCCGACATCCGCGTGACTGATGTCCGGCTTACCGCCGAATTTACGGTGCTATACCTGACGTTTGCCAAAGACCGCAGTGGGCGTAACAATGATTTTTACGGCACCAGTGCCATATCCTTCAACCCCAAAGCCGTATTGGCAACTTTCGATGGTAAACGAACCTATAAACTCGTTAAAACCACGGGTATTCCGCTGACGCCCGAAAGCCGCGAAATCCGGGGCGACGAGCGGCTTTCGTTCGTGCTGTATTTTGAGCGTATTGCCCCCGACGTTACTACTTTCAACCTGTTTGAGTGTCCAAGCGATAACACCAATTCGTGCTTCAACGTAGCCGGTATCAACGCCGAAGGACTGAGTCAGGCGTCGATGGTAAAACCTGATTAACCCTGTTTCTCCCGCTCCGGCGTGCCGGTGTTAAAAAAAGTATTTCAACCAACCCCTTTTATCTCAAATGATTCGATACCTCTTCCTCGTTGGTTTTCTGTTTAATACCCTGCTGGCTTCGGCGCAATCGTCGGTTCGCTGGACTGACGACGGTGCCGGGTATCTGACGCTAAAAAGCGATGGTCTGGTGCAGACCGATATGGCAACGGGCAAAACCACCGTCATCTTCACCAAAGAACAGCTTATCAACCCTGCTACCAACAAACCCCTTAGCGCGGCCAGTTACGCCCTCTCGCCCGATGGGTCTACAATGCTCGTGTTCACGAATACGGCCCGCGTCTGGCGAGACAACACGCGGGGCGATTACTACGTCGTTCAGCCGGAACGTAAGCTGGTGCGGCAGATCGGTAAAGACAAACCGGCGCAGTCGCTGATGTTCGCCAAACTCTCGCCCGATGGTAAATCGGTGGGCTACGTCAGCGGTAATAACCTGTTCGTGGAAGACGTTGCAACGGGCAAAACCACCCAGCTCACCACCGATGGTACCCGCAAGCGCATCAACGGCACCTTTGACTGGGCCTACGAGGAAGAGTTCGGTACGCAGGACGGTTTCCGGTGGAGCCCCGACAGTAAGCAGATTGCGTACTGGCAGGTCGATGCCACGAAAATCCGCGATTACCTGATGCTCAATACCACCGATTCTATCTACTCGTTCACGATACCGGTCGAGTACCCCAAAGTGGGCGAAAGCCCGTCGCCGACGCGCATTGGCGTGGTCAGGGCATCGGGCGGAGCCACCACCTGGCTGCCTATCCCCGGCGATTCGCAGCAACATTATCTGGTTCGGATGGAGTGGACGCCCAGCCGGTCTGCCGGTGCGGAGGATGCGCCCGAGTTAATTGTGGAGCAGCTGAACCGCAAGCAAAATCAGAGCATTGTCTTTATCTGCCCG
>JACMPG010000037.1 GCA_014377625.1 Spirosoma sp. | reverse complement strand
AGCTTCCGTATTCTTCTTCCTCGAAAGGTCGCAGGTAGAAGGACACTGGAAAACGTCGTTGACCATTTCAGGGTTAATCACCATGATTGCGTCGGTCCACTACTACTACATGCGTGATCAGTATCTGGGAACGGGACAGTCACCAACCGAGTTTCGGTATATCGACTGGACCCTGACGGTACCGCTCATGTGCGTGGAGTTTTACATGATTATCAAACCCTTCGGCGGTAAGATAAGCACCATGTGGAAGCTGATTGCCTATTCGGTGTTCATGCTGGTGTTCGGGTACGTGGGCGAATCGCTCGATCGGGACAATAGTGCCATCTGGGGTGCTGTATCGACGCTGGGCTACGTAGGTATTCTGTATGAAATCTACCTCGGCGACGTGAAGAAAATTGCCGATGCATCGCGCGATGCATCGACCCTGAAAGCAGTATCGTTGTTGCGCTGGTTTGTATTGGTAGGCTGGGCCATTTATCCCGTTGGCTACATGATGATTCCGGGTGGTTTACTGGCCAGCCTGAATATCAACATCGACCTGATCTACAACATTGGTGATGCCATCAACAAAATTGGCTTCGGCTTAGTGGTTTACTCAGCTGCCGTTGCCAACTCCAAAACCCACTACGAAGCCCCTGTTAACCGGGTGGGCGATGGTCGGTACGCTGACGTGTAGTGTACGCTACGTATCGAATTAAAATGCCGCTGTCTCTTTGGACAGTGGCATTTTTTATGAAATGCCTACCAACATCGCTCAACCGCCGGAGCGCGGTGCAGGCCAATAGTATCTTCAGGTCATCAAAAACGTACGTCGTCTGACGAACAGTATGACGGTATATTTAGCGTTTTTGACGGAGTGAGTCTTACACCAGAAAATAAGGATTCGCAGATTAAGTTGGATTCCCGTCAAAAAGTATCCACATTCGGGGTGTCATTCACCTTTAAACGCACACCAATTATGGGAAAAGGCGATAAGAAAACCAGGAAAGGTAAGATTGTAATGGGTTCCTACGGCAAAGTACGTCCCCGCGTCTCCAGCCGAGCTACTATACCGAAACCGAAACCAGCAGAGTAAGAAATCTATCGTAAGCTATAAGCCCGAACCACTCACAATGGTCCGGGCTTTTTCATGGTAATCCATCGAAAAACAGTAACGTATCGGTCAGGTGTTCGGCCCAGTACGTCCACTCATGACCACCGGCAAACTCCTCGTACTGGTGTGTAATTTGGGCCTCTGTCAGGGATAAATGCAACGCCCGATTATACTCGATCAGCAGATCATTGCGCCCACAGTCGAAGCGGAACGGCGGCAGCCTATCCCGATTCTTGAGCATCAACGCCAGTACGGATTCCTCGGCGGGGTCGGCTTGTCGGTATGTTTCGATGGGTTCTTCGACAAACAGCCCCAACTGCGCCCGGTCGGTAATGGACGACAGCCCGCCGAAACCGCGAAACCGCTCCGGGTACATGGCGCCGAGCCTCATGGCTCCATAACCACCCATCGACAGACCAGCAATGAACAACCCCGCCACAGCTAAGCCAGTGGCTTCGGTCACGGCGGCTGGCACGTCGTCCAGAATCCAGCGGTCGAATGCAAAACCGTTGTGTGGCAAATAGCCGCTGCCATCACCCCACAACCCATCCGACGGCATGGCCAGCGCTATTGGCTTTATTTTCCTTTCTTCAATGAGTTGGCTGGTGGTTTTATGCGCACCCGCTTTAAGGGGCCAGACCCAATGGCTGCCATAGACGCCGTGCAACAGAATAATGAGCGGTATCGGTCCCGTTACGTTGGGTGGTAGCCAGACCGTAATATCGCCCCGCCCGCGCAGGTTTGGTGTTTTGACGGTAATCTGCCGGAGTCCGTCCTGTTCAAAACGCGGGTCAGAAATCTCAAGAGTTCGGAACATCTGCGAAAGAGTTATAGAGTCAAAAAGTAACGACTCCCTTCGCATTACGTCCGGCGAGCATATCGTCGAAGGCGGTTTGCAGATCGGTCAGGGCGTAGGTGCGGGTAACGAGATCGTCCAGAATCAGGTCGCCTTTGTGGTAGAGGTTGAGTAGAATGGGCATATCGATGGCGGGGCGGCACTGACCGTAGAGCGGGTTAATATAGATTTTGTCCCACTCGAAGAGGTTCATATCTATGGGGATGGTCTGCTCGATACCGCTCACCTGACAGGCCACGCCCGCGTTCCGAATCATGGCCAGCGGGGCCGCGCCGAGGGCCGGAATGGCGGTACATTCAAACGCGTAATCGGCCCCACGTCCGTTGGTCATGGCCCGGACTTTTTCGGCGGCCTGTAGCAATCCGTCGTCGGCGCGGTCGGCCAGGAGCAGGTGGGTAGCTCCGTAGCGCTGGGCCATGTCAAGCCGGTTCTGGTTCACGTCGATGGCAATAATCATGCCGGCACCGGCAATCCGGGCTCCCTGAATTACGTTGAGCCCTACGCCCCCCGTTCCCAGCACTACTACGCTGCGGCCCGGCTTTACCTTAGCCGCGTTCACCACAGAGCCGTAGCCGGTCATGACCCCGCAGCCAACAATAGCCGCCGACGCAAAGGGCATATCGCGCTCGATTTTTACGGCGGCTGCTTCGCGCACCAGCGTGTATTCCGACAGCGTACCAAGGCTGAACGACCGTTCGACGGGCAGACCGTTCAGCGTGGTGCTGCTCAGCGTAGCGTGACCACCGCTCACTTTATTGCCCGCTGTAACGGGCGAATTGACTTCGCAGATGTGCTGATTACCTTCCATACACTGAAAGCACTGCCCGCACGGAATGGCCCAGTTCAGAATCACCGCATCGCCGGGCTGGAACCTGGTAACACTCGGCCCCACGTCGCGCACAATACCCGCGCCTTCGTGGCCCATAATCAGCTGCTTACCCCAGGACAGCGAGTCAAAATCAGTGTGGCACAGCCCGGCGGCTTTTATTTCTACCAGCAATTCGTCGCGCTGCGGGGGGTGTACATCAATGGTTTCGATGGAGAACGAACCGGTACCGTTGGCAATAGCGGCTTTGGCCTGCATAAATTAGGGGGATATTATGGTGTACTTGTCGGGCAAAGATCGCTCAGCGCAGGAGTTGGAGTCGTCCGGCCTGTTGACGGATTTCTCCACCCAATTGACTCGTTTCGAGCTGATACGTATAAACGCCCACTGCCATCCGCATTCCGCCCGTTGTGCCGTCCCACGCCTGATTCACATCAGTACTGCTAAACACCACCCGGCCCCAGCGGTCAAAAATGGTCAGTTGGTACGTACCTGCGGGGGCGTCGCCAAAGGGTTTAAGGGTATCGTTCAGGCCGTCGCCGTTGGGCGTGAAGGCATCGGGCAGGTACAGCCCAGCCCCCGCTGTTGGCTGGGGGCGCGGGGGTGGTGGTGTGTAGCAAACCTCCGGCGAGGGGCCGTAGCCGGGGCAGCTTCCGTCCGGCACCACCCGAAAGCAGGTAGTCAGCAACGTATCGGCGGGGGTATTCAGCGCAGGACTTGTGCCGGGCGGTACGGGTCGGCCTGCATTGAAGGCCTCGTTTCCGATTCGGATCTGGAGCGACAGGGTGAAGCCACCAGTGTTTTGAATTTGTACCCGCACCAGACCGGGGCTTGCGGGTGCTGCGGCCAGAACGGTAGGGGGCTGGTTGGGGGCGAACGTCTGGGTGGTTACGCCACCACAACGGCCAAATTTATGAATACCCTGCACCCGTATCCGGCGTGCTGTGGTGTTGGCATACACGTGGCTGGCGCGGGGCTGGGTAGCCTGTACGGTATCGGTTTGTCCGTCGTCCCACCCAATTACAAAATAATCGTACTGCCCGGATGGCGGCTGTAAATCGCTGATGGTCAGATCGGCGCGGGTACCGCAGGCGGTCAGCGCTACGCGGGGCGGAATGGTGTCATACACCACCACCCGGACACAGGACAGGTTTGTATTACCCTGCACTTCATAGTATTGTACCAGATAATACTCGCCCGGTTTGGTGTACTTGTGTTCACTTGCCGCAACCGGGGCAGTCACTCTGTTTCGGTTATATTCATAGACATACCGGATGTTGGTGGCCCCAATGTGGGTGGTTGTGGCCGATACGCTCAGCGGAACGCAGCCATATGTTTCGGTGGTACGCAACGCGCCGGTAAGGTCGGTAGGCTGCCGCACCGGACACTGCGCCCAGCCCGGCAAACCGCTTAGCAGAAGCAGAATACCCGGCAACAGGCCCAAACAGATAAGGTGCAGAAGATGGCGCATCAGGGCAGCAATTTCGTCATTTTTCTGACCGGGCCGTAGTTTGTGTCCAGCTTAATACCTTTATGCCGCCTACCAACCGTAACGGGCGTATGATCACCTTTTCCTGCCTTCACCATAATGTCATCTTCTCTTTCTTTTCGCGGGCTTGCCCTCGCGCTTGTGTTCGGCTTATTTTTCATGTCTGGCTTCGCGGCTCTGCTGTATCAGGTGATCTGGCAGCGGCTGCTGGTTTTTTACACGGGTTCCGATACGGTCAGCATCAGCCTGATTGTAACGGCTTTTATGAGTGGTCTGGGCCTGGGCTACCTGGCGGGCGGCACCCTGTCTGACCGGGTTCAACCCCGCACCAATCTGCTTTTCTTTGTGGGTGCCGAAGCGGGTATTATGCTGTTTGCAGCCGCCAGTAAATTTATTCTCTATGATTTTCTGTACATCAGCGCGCCCCGCTTTGGCAACCAGCCGGGCCTTGTTTATGCAGTGGTGTTTGCCATTCTACTGGTACCTACCTTTCTGATGGGTTTCTCGCTACCCGCGCTGTCGAAGGCGTTTCGGTTCGACTCCGGCACTGAGCAGGCCCGTTACATCAGTCTGCTTTATTTCATCAATACGCTGGGGGCGGCTGTGGGGGCATTTGTTACCGGTTTTTTTCTGGTACGGCTCTTTGGCTTTGACCGCAGCCTGTGGGTTGGGGTAGCGGCCAACGGGTTATGCGCTGTGGCGGCCCTGCTGGTTGGCGTCTGGTATCACCGCTCCGCAACCGACAATGAACCAAAAACGGACCACCACAACCCAGCCGGTGCGGTGACGGGACTGCGGCTTACACCCACCCTACTGGCATGGTCGGGTCACTACCTGCTGTCGGGCATGGCGGCACTCAGCCTTGAGCTGATTTGGTTTCGGATGCTCGAAACGGGTATCAAGTCGGTTTCGCTCACGTTTTCGGTGCTGCTGGCTACCTATCTGGGGTCAATGGCAATGGGAACGGTGCTGGGTGCGTGGCTGTTGCGGCAACACTGGCTACGCAGCCCGGTCCGGCGCGAACGGCTCTTTCTTTGGGCGCAAGTTCTCCTTTACACGTACACGGCCCTGTCAGTTGCTCTTTTTGTTGGCCTGATTGACCGGCTCGACGGGCTTCGCTTTGTATTCGATTATTTCCGGTCAAGCGAGCCGGTGCTGAGTTTCCGGTTAAGCTGGTTTACCTACGGGCTGATGCCGCTCTTTCTGCTGGCCCTGCCCACGTTCCTGATGGGGTTGAGTTTCGCCCTCTCCCAGTCGCTGGTACAGGACCGCTACGACGAAACGGGCCGGAAGGTAGGCTGGCTGCAATTCGTCAACATTGTTGGCTCGGCCCTTGGTGCGTGGTGGGTAACGTGGCTGGGCTTTCCGCTGCTGGGTACCGCCACGCTCTTCGCGGTGGTGGCCTCGGCAGGTTTCGTATATGTGCTGCTGCTGTATGTTCGGCGGCACCTGAGGGCTGTCTATGTTGCCATTCCGGCACTGGTACTGTTACTGTGCGTGCTGGCCCTGCCCGGAAATGACCGTTTCTGGCAGGTAATGAACGGCGTCAGCACGGCAAAGGAGATTATTTTCGACGAAAACGAATCGGGGGTGTCGGTTATCAAACTGGCACCCGATCAGCAAAGCGGGGACGTATTTGTCAATGGTCTGGGGCAAAGTGGTCTGCCGTATTATACCGACGAAGTACATACCCTGCTGGGTACTTTACCCGTGCTGATTCACCCCAATCCGCGTCGGGTAGCGGTTATTGGTCTGGGATCGGCGGGTACGGCGCACGGCATTGGCAGCCGCCCGGAAACCCAACAGATCGACTGTTTTGAAATTGTCAGTAATCAGGCTACCGTGCTGACCAGCTATGCCAATCGCGCCAACGACAGCACCGTCCGCTCCGTACTGACCGATCCGCGTATGCGGCTCATCATTCGCGATGGCCGGTTCGCACTCAGTCAGCAGCCCGACCTTTATGACGTTATCGAAGCCGACGCACTGCGACCCACGTCGGCGTATTCCGGCAACCTGTACTCCCGCGAATATTTTGAGTTGCTGCGGTCGCGGCTCAGGCCGGGCGGATACGCCGTTACCTGGTGTCCAACGCCCCGTATCCGCGCTACTTTCCGGCAGGTTTTCCGCTATACCGTTTATACCGACGAACTGGTCCTGATTGGCAGCACCACCCCCATAACGCTGAACTGGGATACGATATACCGACGGGCTGCACACCCGTTTACACGCCGTTACCATCAGCAGGCCCACATTGACCTGAAGAATATTCTGGCCAGATACCAGCCTCATACCTCCACCGAAACAAATCGCAAAAATACCCTGGCCGATATCAATACCGATTTGTTTCCACGCGACGAATTCAACGTCCTGGCCCGCTACCGAAACTGACTCCCTACCTCATAAAACCAACCGCCCGAATCCTGCGCAGGATTCGGGCGGGTGGTTTTATGGGGTAGGGAGTCAGTTTCGGTAGCGGGCCAGGGCGGTGGATTCGTCGCGGGGGAACAAATCCGGATTGGTATCCGGCCGAGTATTTTTTCGATTTGT
>JACMPG010000306.1 GCA_014377625.1 Spirosoma sp. | reverse complement strand
GCAAAACAGTCCTGCGTAGGGTAATATTACGGTTAGAAACTCGCTGGGAAGCTGGGGCATATAGACCTAAGTTTGGCGACCCAAATCTACATATCAAAGCCCTAGCGGGCTTCTTTCAAAAGGCTAAAGTCAAGCTAAGGAATACAGGTGGTTACACTAGCATACCTATCCGTATGAAAAAGCCGCGCTCAGATTCGTCTGAGCGCGGCTTTCTACGAAGTGATTTCTACAGTAGGAGTCAACGTGTAATCAACGCACAAAATTTGTAGGACACGAGCTGCTATCAACAGACGAAAGACGCCCAACTGCGTTGGTTAGGCGTCTTTCGTCTGATACACTCATTACACCAAATCCGGTACGATCTTGTCCAGGTTGTAGAAGATGATGTCTTCTTTACCGGTTTCGTCTTCATTCATCATCATACCCACAATGGCATTTTTCTGGATGCGTCCCGACAGGATCTCTTTTGAGAGGGCGTTCAGGATGCGTCGCTGCATGACGCGCTTCAGCGGTCTGGCGCCAAACTGCGGGTCGTAACCTTCGCGGGCAATGAAGTCCAGCACTTCTGATTCGGATTCAAGGGTGATGCCCTGCTCGCCCAGCCGGTGCTGAATTTCGCTGAACTGAATGTCCATAATCTTGCGCACTTCGCGTTTGGTCAGCGGCTGAAACATCACCAGTTCGTCGATGCGGTTCAGGAATTCGGGCCGCACGGTCTGCCTGAGTAATTCGAATACTTCTTCTTTGGTCTCCTCAATGATTAGCTCGGCGTTATTGTCATTGATGTCGGCAAACCGCTCGCGGATGATGTGCGAGCCGATGTTGGAGGTCATGATGATGATCGTATTCTTGAAGTTGGCCACGCGTCCTTTGTTGTCGGTCAGCCGCCCGTCGTCCAGCACCTGCAACAGGATATTGAACACGTCGGGGTGGGCTTTTTCGATTTCATCCAGCAGAATGACACTGTACGGTTTCCGGCGCACGGCTTCGGTCAGTTGCCCGCCTTCGTCGTAGCCCACGTAGCCCGGAGGAGCCCCAATCAACCGGCTTACGGCGTGGCGTTCCTGGTATTCGCTCATGTCGATGCGGACCAGGGCGTTGTCGTCGTTGAACAGGAACTGGGCCAGCGCTTTTGCCAGTTCGGTTTTGCCGACGCCCGTCGTGCCGAGGAAGATGAACGAACCAATAGGGCGTTTGGGATCCTGCATCCCGGCCCGGCTCCGGCGCACGGCGTCCGAAACGACCTGAATGGCTTCTTCCTGCCCGGCCACGCGCTTGCCCAGTTCGGCTTCCAGAAACAGCAGTTTATCGCGTTCCGACTGTAGCATCCGGCTCACCGGAATACCCGTCCACTTGGCCACGACTTCGGCAATGTCTTCCGACGTTACTTCTTCCTGCAACATCCGGTCGGCTCCGGCGTGCTGTTCTCCTTCCAAAGACATCGTCTTTAGCCGGGTTTCGATTTCGGGGATGCGTCCGTAGCGGATTTCGGCCACCTTGCCGTAGTCGCCCGCGCGTTCGGCCTGCTCGGCTTCGATGCGCAGGTGGTCCAGTTCGGCTTTGAGCGTCCGGCTTTCGTTAACCGATGCCTTCTCGGTTTCCCAGCGTGATTTGAGTTCGGTGCGCGTTTCGTTGAGGTCGGCAATCTGGCGACTCAGGCTGCTTTCTTTGTCGCGGTCGTTTTCGCGCCGGATGGCTTCGCGCTCAATTTCGAGTTGCATAATCCGCCGGTTCAGTTCGTCCAGTTCTTCGGGAACGGAGTCAATTTCGAGCCGGAGTTTAGCCGCGGCCTCGTCCATGAGGTCGATGGCTTTATCGGGCAGAAACCGGTCGGAGATGTAGCGGCTGGAGAGTTCAACGGCGGCAATGACGGCATCGTCTTTGATGCGGACGCCGTGGTGCAGTTCGTACCGTTCCTTAATACCACGCAGAATACTGATGGCGTCGGTCGTGTCCGGCTCATCGACCAGCACGGTCTGAAACCGGCGTTCGAGGGCTTTATCTTTCTCGATGTATTTCTGATACTCTTTAAGCGTCGTGGCGCCAATGGCATGAAGTTCACCCCGCGCCAGGGTAGGTTTGAGCAGATTGGCCGCGTCCATCGCGCCCTCGCCACCACCGCCCGCCCCGATGAGCGTATGAATCTCATCGATGAACAGGACGACTTCGCCGTTCGAGTCGGTCACTTCCTTGATCACGGCTTTAAGCCGCTCTTCAAACTCGCCCTTGTACTTGGCACCCGCCACCAGCAGGCCCATATCCAGCGACATAATGATCTTGGATTTGAGGTTTTCCGGTACGTCGCCCTGCACGATGCGCTGGGCGAGACCTTCCACAATGGCGGTTTTGCCCACGCCGGGTTCGCCAATCAGCATGGGGTTGTTTTTGGTTCGGCGGCTCAGAATCTGGAGCACCCGCCTGATTTCTTCATCGCGGCCAATAACGGGGTCAATCTTACCCGCGCTGGCGCGTTCGTTGAGGTTGATGCCGTACCGTTCCAGTGACTGGTAGGTGGCTTCTGCGTTTTGATCTTTCACAGGATTGTTGTTGCCCCGCAACTCGCGGATGGCATTTTTAAGGGTTTTTTCGGAAAATCCGACGTCTTTCAATAAGGTAGCTACGGCGTCTCTACCGCCCACCAGCCCCAGCAACTGCATCTCGACGCTCACGTACTCATCGCCGAAATCTTTCATCTGGGTCTGGGCGCGTTGCAGAGCTGCGTTCAGGTCGTTACCGAGGTATACCTGCTGGCCATCCGGCCCCGCGCTGCCCGATACAGACACTTTGGGATACCCGTTTACGATGGCGTCGAGGGCCAGCGTCAGTTGACTGCTGTCGGAACCAACCTTCTTTGCCAGAAATCCGACTGTGTTGGGGTCTTCTTCCAGAATAGCGCGGAGCAGGTGCCCCGTCTCTACGGTCTGCTGGCCATTACCCTGCGCCATCTGGGCCGCGTGCTGTACGACTTCCTGCGCCTTGATAGTATAGTTATTTACGTTCATGGCCGTGTTGGCGAGTGTTGAAGAAAAAAGAATGGATAGCCGTTAACCGAAACAAGTCCCGAAGGGGATGTATTGTTCAGTTATCTGCTATCCATCTGCAAATGAAAGGCCGGATTATTTTTTACGTCAAAATGTCATTTTAGAAGCTGTTTTAGCCTAAAATCCGGTAATTACGTCAGTCAGGTCTTTCTTGTAAAAACGGGTAAGTGGGCATTCACCCTACTTTTGTGGGACTAAAGAAAGTGAACGGCCTGTATAGCTTCGACGCCACCGTAACCGCCAAAGCCGCCCCAGGCTGCGACCTCTCGCTCGATTACCTCGGCCAGACCGGGACCGGTACAACCCCGATACCTTCCCGGCCCGCTGCGCAGATCGATACCAGCGGGCTGGGAGCGTCAGTGCTAGTGCCGCTCTCTTATGACATCATATGGAAATGAGGGGGTTGATTCAGAGATAACTAACGTACGAAACGTTCAGGATTTCAGCATAAAAAAGCCCGGCAGCGGATGGGATGATGTCAAGCCGGTATTAACGACCGCTTAAATGCCGGACGAACCCGCTTCTTGGTGGCCTGCTCATAGCCATAAGCCATGGTCAGCAACGGCCCTTCCTGATACGCCCCGGCGATGAACGACAACCCAACGGGCAGGTCGTGAACAGTTCCCATCGGTACGGTGATGTGTGGATAACCGGCCATAGCTGCCGGGGGGCAAAAGTAAAATCCGGTATCGTAGTCGCCGTTGATTAGGTCAATGCAGCCCGCAAAACCGATGCTCGTGCCGCAGATAGCATCGAGTTTGTTAGCGGCCATTAGCGTGTTGATTGCCTGCCGCGAGCTTTGCGTTTTGGAGACCGCTTCGGTGTATTCTTTGCTGGTTAGATCGCCTTTGGCCTGGCTGCTTTCGAGCGTTTCCTGCTTGAAATAGGGCATAGCTTTGTCGGCGTTATTCTGGTTGAAGGCAATCACGTCGGCCAGCGATTTTACACCCGCGTTCGCCGTTGCCAGGTATCGGTTCAGCCCGTCTTTGAACTCGAATTGCAACACCGTAAACTCGGCCCCGCCCACGCTTTCGAGTGCCTTCATCAAGTCAACCTCAACAATAGTTGCGCCCTGTTTTTTCAGTATCTCGATGGCTTGTTTGTACAGGCCAACTACACCTTGGTGCCCGGTCAGGAACGATTTTTCGACTCCGATGCGCTTGCCTTTCAAACCACCGGCTGTCAGAAACGAAGTATAGTCATTGGCGGTTTTGCCCGTGCTTTCGGCAGTAACCGCGTCTGCGGGGTCAACGCCCGTCATTACTCCCAGTAGTATGGCGGCATCGGTCACAGTTCGTGCCATTGGCCCGGCGGTATCCTGTGTTTTCGAGATCGGGATAATGCCAGTACGACTGACCAAACCAACGGTTGGTTTGATACCGACAATACCGCAAAACGACGAGGGCGCAATTACCGAGCCATCGGTTTCGGTTCCGACTGCCACCGCGCACAGGTTGGCTGCCACTGCCGCGCCCGACCCCGAACTCGACCCGCACGGGCTTCGATCCAAAACAACGGGGTTCCGCGTTTGTCCGCCCCGGCTACTCCAGCCGCTGCTCGACCGGGTTGATCTGAAATTGGCCCACTCGCTCAGGTTAGTTTTGCCCAACAGCACCGCGCCGGCCTCGCGCAACCGCGCCATTACGAACGCATCTTTTGCGGCCTTGTGTCCTTCCAGCGCAAGCGAACCGGCGGTGGTCATCATGTTGTCGCCGGTGTCAATATTGTCTTTCACCAGGATCGGGATGCCATGCAGCGGCCCCCTGATTTTGCCCGCCTTCCGTTCGGTGTCCATTGCCTGGGCTATGTTCATCGCGTCGGGATTCACTTCGATGACCGAGTTCAGTTTGGGCCCTTGTTTATCAATGGCCTGAATCCGGTCTAAGTACAGTTTGGTGAGCGATGCCGAGGTGTATTCTCCGGCCTTCATTTTCTGCTGTAAATCGCTGATAGTAAGTTCGTTTAGCGCGAAGTCATCAGTAAACGTGCCGGTTTCGGGAGCGGTAATTTTGGTGGTTGTGGTTGTGCAGGAAGCTGCGGCCAACGCCGTGGCTGATAAGCTGACGACCGAGGTATTTCTGATAAAATTGCGTCTGTTCATGAATGGTGATTATTGATTGAGCATTCATTTGTTGTCATTAATCGTAAACGCAACAAATGACTGCTCAATAATACGCAGTAAAAGGTCGTATCCTAAACCCCCGCCACCATTACCTGCATTTTCTGAAACGCGGTTTCGGCAACTACATCGGCGGGTTGGGCATAATAGGTTTTGTTGAATACCTCGAGCGATAACATAATGGGCCGGTCGCTGAGTTGGATGGTGGCCAGCGTGAAATACCTACACTTTTCGGGACGAAAATAAGTGTCCTTGTCAAGACAGTTACCTTTTTTATCCCAACTCAGCCCTGCAACATGGCGCTTTCCCCAGTCCCTATCTGAACGGCGATCTTTTAGCCTGTGCTTCCAGAATTAACTGCAACGTGGCTGTTTCAGCGGTTACGTGCGCGTAGGTACCGCCCTCGGCCCGGCTTAGCTTTTGCAGATTCTGACCAGTGAGCGGGTTGCGGCCAAACGTAAATACGGTCAGGTGGATATCCTGCCGGGCATTTTCACCAACCAGATTAAGCACCTCCTCACTGACCGGAAACTCACCGTCGGTAGCCAGAATAATCCGGTTATTACCAGCCCGCAGGTAGTTTTTATTCGCCACTTTGTAAGCTAACCGCAACCCGCCGTCCGCGTCCGTACCACCATCCGATTGTAGTTCGTCAATGATGCGGGCGATGTTGGCGGCTTCGGTACCCGATGTTGGTTTGAGTACTACCCGCGCCTTGCCGGAATAGACCACAATAGATAGCTGGTCTTCGGCACGAAGCAGACCAAGCAGCGATTTGATGGACCGTTTCAGCAGAGGCAACTTAACCGGCGAATCCATCGACCCCGACACATCGAGCAGCAACACCATGTTGTTGGCCGCAAAGCCGGTGAGTGACGGGTTAGCTGTCTGTTGCCCGACCGATTGTGATCCAGTCCGCTCCAGATAGACTGTATCGACCCTGTTTTTCGACACGTAAATGGTGTCATGCCGGGCCAGGCGTGGCCCGGCCATTACGGCTAATGAATCAGTTTTTTTGACGGGTCGGCTGTCCTTTTTTGGCGTAGAATTGACGGGTGAGACAGTAACCGCCGGGCTGGTCTTATCGGTCGTAACAACTGGTTGTTGCGACGTTGGCAACCGGCGGAAGGCAAACACGTCGGGCTGGTTGATGGCCTTGAGTAGGCTGACCTGGGCCAGTTCGCTGAATTTGTTGTATTGATAGACCAGCTCGTTGTTGTAAAAATAGAAGAACGACTCGTACGGATGAGTTGTCGAACTGGACGAACGGGTGTTTACTCTTTGGATCATTTCTGCAAATCGGGTGGTGTTTTTGGCCAGGTCTTCGTAGGGCGAGTAGGGGCAAAGTCCGTTGTTGCGTCCGTAGCGCTTCAGCCCGTTCAGGTTCTGGTACTCGTCGGCAATCAACTGCCGGGCCTGGGTGTCTGCCGTATCGGTTGTGGGTAGCCGTGGTTGTTCGCCGTTCAGATACGCCTTCACGCCGAACAGAACGGCATGGTCCGCATCCAATGTTTTTCGTAGTGCCCGACCGGCAATCTGCCAGGAGCTGGTCGGGGCAGAGGCTGGGTAGCTTTCGTAAACGCGCCGTACGTCGGCATAAAGCCGCTCTTTGTTCTGGTCGAAGGTCAAGAACAGGTAGGCGTATCGGTCCAGAATAGCATTGGAGCGGGTGAGCTGGTCGGTCAGGTACTGTTTTTCGTTCGTGTATCCAATCAGCTCGATGCTCAGACCGTCCATCTCCCGCAACATCGCCAGTAGTACCTCCGCCTGATTAGTAAGCGATGTCCGGTAAGGCGACGGAATGGCCGCACTGCTGTTGAGCAGGAGTTGATACGCCGAAACGGGTACCTGATAATCATCGTGGGCGTAGCGTAGCGGGGTACGTTGCTTCGCCTGGGCCGGGTCCCGATAATGTTCTGCCGATGCCTGATAATTACGCAGGACTACCTGTACGATACGCATCTGCCGCAACGACTCGTTGATGAACTCGACGTAGCCATTCAGGGCCAGAAACGTAGCGCGGGAGACTGGAGACGCAGCCGGTTTTACGTCGAAAAGCAGCCTGGGTTTATCCGTAAAAGGCGGAGTTCGGGTGGTGGCTGGCGTATCGGAAACGGGTGGTTCGGGCGCAAAAACCGGACTAAAAGTGGGGTAGTCGAGCAGATGCCGCGCCGTTTGGCCGTAGGTGACGAAGGCCCGGTAACTGGCCACCAACCCCTGATTGTACTGACTCAGTAATGACCGGTATACCTCATTACCATAGCGGGCCGATTGCCGGGCGGCAAACGTATATCCATCGATGGCCCGGCGTTTTAGCGTCTGCATTGCCCGCAGTTCCGAAGCAAAACCCGTTACGGCATCGGAGGCCGGGTATGCAATGCCTGACCCCGCCTTTCCAAAAGTCGATAGTTGTTGTTCATCGGCCAGCATACTTTGCTGAAGCAGAGTCACCGGCCAGGCAGAACGGCTGTCGTCATGCAGGTAACAGGGCAGGGAATCCAGTAGCTGTTGCTGACTCAGCAGTACCTGTGTCATTTCCTTTTCCATCGCCAAATACGGGTCATTGGGCGAGTAAGGCTGATACCGGCGATAAATCTGTTGAATTTGCCCGTACAGTAAGGCCTTGTCGCGGCTAAACTGGCTGAAAATCACCTGCATCTCCGCTACCAGCGCGTCGGACTGTTTCAGGTTATCGGCGGTATAGGCGTTCAGGCTAACGTAGGTTTCGAGAGCTTTGCCCGTTTGGTCAAGTTTGGTGAGCAGTTGCCACAAAGCTCTGGTACTGGCGGTCAGGCGTTGTTGTTCATTGGCTGTCAGTCCGTTACCGGATAGTGCTTTCCGGTAGTAATAGTCTTCGAGTGGTCCAGACGAGGGCAAACTCAGGGTAACGTCCGGTTTTTTTCGGTACTGGGTTACGTTGGCCTGATAAGTCTGCACCATCTGAAACCGGCGGGTCAGCACCTCGACCGACTGATTCAGAAACGCCACGTACTGATTGAGCGATGGCTGGGGTAGCTCCCGTTGCGCCCAGGCGGTGATAGCCGTCGATACCAACAGTAACAGACCCAATAGATAGCGGCTCATGGGAGTTGAGTTAACGGGGTTGAACGCGAATGCTGCGAAAAAGCAGGATTGGTAAACCGGATGCGTCCGTCTCGATTGGCTGCTCTGGCTGGTGCTGCTGTTTCAGTTTCATCAGGTACATAACGGCCGATTCGGGCAGCGTAAACGCCTTCTGGTCATTGGGGATAAGCTGCCACTCGCGGGGCTGGTTCGCCAGGCGTTCGTCCAGCTCATCGTAAAACGCCTGCTCGGCGCGTTGGGGTACAAAAGTAAAGGCAATATATTGATTAGTAACGAGTTGAGAGAAAAAGAAAGCGAATTTTCTGAAACGATATTCGTCAGGCCGTATCAGGGTTCTTACCCGAATATATCGTCATAATCTGGTCGCCGAACAGTAAATAGCCATTTCCCGCCAGTTTGTCGTTTATCACCCGCTGACCAATGAGCCGAAGGATGGCTTCACGCTGCGGGAGGGGTGTTTTGGTCTGGAATTCCCAATACCGGGGTTCGGGGATGCCAATATCGGCCACGGCGGGTGGCATGGCCAACTCATACCATAAATCGAACGTAGTCTCCGGGCTGGTGCAGTGAATTGTGCCACCGCGCCCATCTTCGGAGTAACTTATCTGCGGGCCGGGTTCGGTGTTTGGCTTATTGTCGGACATAATTAACCGGTTTAAAATACATGCTTAGCCCAGAAATAACCGCCTATAAACGCCAGAACGAAGCCAATGGGACCGAAAACGAACATACTGGTCATGCTCGCTTCGACACCCCGGTCGTGGCTATTTCCCGAAAATTTACCAATCAGATAGTAACTCAGCAATGCGGTAAGGATGTAGCCTGCCAGGCCGAAGAGGAATCCAATGCCTACGTATTTCATATATTTCGTTTGGCTTAGCCGGGGTTTAGAGCTGGATTGTCGGCATCGTCAGTTTAGCTACTTCGCTGATTAAAAGTAGCTTTTCAGCTTTCAATCGGGTCAGAAATGGCGTAATCTCTGATCCGTATTTGCGAACGCTAACGGCAAGTAACAGGATGCCGCGCTGACCTGATTTGGCCCTGGCTGATGTAAAGCGATATACGTTCCGCTCTACCAGATTATCCCGCTCGGTAGCGGCATGGGTACCAATCAGGCAGTCAATGATTTTTTCGCCCGTAACAGGATTCTGAATGACATCGTAGTTGACAATAGGATAGGTTCGTTTCAGATTTTCCAGTTCGCGTATTTTGGTGTCAACGGCCTGGTCTATACTCGATTCGGTAACCGTAAAGTCAACGCCAACCATGGACTTGTACTTCGGGAAATCATCGCCAGCAATCAGGTATTCCTGTTTATACAGCGATGCATCGGGGTGGGCCGACCAGGCTAATTGATAGATGTTTTTCCGGACAGCGATTGGGGCTTGAATACCGAGGAAATTTGTGACCGGTTTCTCCGCCTGCCCGTAGCCCGGTCCCGACAGGGCAAGTAGCGTTAGCAGACTCAGAAGGTATAGATTGGTTGACATGATGGTGGTGTTAAGGGGTTCGTAATTGAGTGAAAAAGTCTGATTGACACTATGTATTAGCTTGTTTCCCAGACAAAGCCAGTTGTTTTACAGGCCCAGTTTTCCGTGAGTTCTGAAAACAACTCGTCCATCCATTCCGGGTCCTGCGTAGCCTGCTGCCCGGTGTAGCCTTCCGCTATCATAAAGGTATCCAGCACAAACTGAAGCACGTCTTCATTGGCGTAGTCGGCTCCGGGAGCAGTATCGGCCCGAAAAGGAGACAGGCGAACGTCCCCGTTTTTGGTTACGAAAAGAATGTGGGAATCCTGCTCATCATCGACACTGCCAATGAGCTGAATGAGTTGGGTGAGGGTGGGGTAACTGTCCAGGTTCATGGTTGTTTGGGGTTTATTTGACTTTAGTACTCTTCAGGCCGTTACCCTAACGGTTTAGTGGGTAATGATGTAGCGTATTATCAGGAGGAGCGATACGACGAGTAGTAAGGCCACGATTTTTGCCCATGTATAGGGTTGCCAGTTCAGCCCGGCTAACACAAGTAATAGAAAAAAGCCGATTCCTTTCAGGGCAGTTTCCTGCTCACCACCCCCGGCATCATTGGCTGGATTCGCGTTTTGCAGCAACGCCCAGATAGTAAAGGCACCGTACACACCGATAAGCAGCCAGTTAATACCACTCAGAATTTTGATAGTAGACATCTTGGTTTCAGTAGTTTAGTCGGTACAAGCCGTAGCGGTCAGGGTAGTCAGGCGTGGTCATCCAGTCGTTAAGCTGCTTGATTGTCAATAGTTCCATTATCGTTCCTGTTGTTATTCCTGATTTGAATTCAGGATTTCGTCAATCAGCCAGTGTCCGTTTTGACGTACCAGTCGAAATTCGTAAGCATCAACGAGCGTAAACCCGACCAACGCCTGTCCGTTCGTGATGGTAACCTTTCCCATCGTCAGCGACCTGAGCGAGGCAAGTTGCTTGTCAACGTCCTGGTTCAGCATGATTAAATCGAACTCGAATCCGCCGGGTGGGCCTTCGTATTGTGGATCAAGCCGAAAAGCCGCGTCGCGCTCCCGGAAAAACGCCCGCCATCGGTCCAGGTAAGCGTGGGCAGCAGGTGGCTTGTGTTGAGGTAAGTCAGGTATCGCTCTGTATTTTTCAGGTTGACTGAGTAGGGCTTGTCTACCCGCTGATTGGCCAACACGTAGCGGTTGTCCGTCAGGTAGTGGTTTTTGTACCAGACCAGAAAGTCGACAACCGCTTGCCGGGCCTGCTGCGTATCCAGTGATTGTGCACTGTCAGTGACTGGACCAGCCTGGGCATCGGATACGATTTTGGGCGGACCGTTCAGGTGTACACCCATCAACACGACCAGTAAAGGCTTCATGTAGCTTCTCACGAACGGTTTTGTTTATACGTCGAACGGCAGGTCGTATTCTTTGCTGACGACTTTTGAACTGCGGGTCTTCACCGACACCTTTGCCTTGAGGGGTGAGCCGAGCATCAGGTAGATCCTAACGAACTGGTCTTCGTGCACCAGCCACGACCTGTCTTCCAGCAAATACTCCGTCACGCCCGCTTTGCTGGCCTGATACGCCCAGCGTTCAACGATATCGGGTTCAAAATTTACGATGTTACCCATGTACATTACCTGAATGCCGGGCAGCGACCGGTTGCCCAGTTCGGGGCAGTCCATGACTCTAACGGTCAGGGATGAGTTGTCTTCGAGGTCTTTAACGGACCATTCTTCGATTACTGTTTTTTCGGTTAGCATGTTTTGTATTGGTTTTTAGAGAATACATCCGTTTACAAGCTACTGATTACCAGTTTTCCCAGCCGGCAAAGTCCCACCACTCCTATGCCCCAGAGCAGGCCGTTCGCCAGAATGACCAGGGCGGTACCGGTAAAGGAGAACAGCCCCAGTTTCTCATTATCGAGGGGAAACGACATCAGAAAGGTAGCTACCCGTTGCCAGGGTTTGGGCTTGCCGAAATAGACCAGGAATGGGAATGTAGCCAGCATGGCCAGCCCGTACAGCAAGACGAAACCAGCCACCTGTATCACGAATCGGAGCATAGTACCGGATGAATTGAGAAAAAAAGAGAAAGGGTGCTGATTGATTGGGTATGGGATAAAAAACCGTTCGGCTAAGCTGCCGGAACACCCGAGAGCGGCCCCGAAGCCACTAAGTCCGGGGGGGAGTTGGCTGAATCTTTATGGATATCGGGCGGTTGCCCGCAAGCCAACGCTTGCTGAGCAGACTGATTCGGAGCCGCATCCAATCGCTTTTGATATTCGATCCACTGGGTGCCGGAAATGGCACTCAATAACCCCAGCGCAGCCCCCAATAAGTCGCTGTGATGCAGGTGGGTTGTCACTACGTCAAGATGGCTAAAAATACCAATAGCCAGAACGCCACAGAGCAGAGTTGCCAATTTGCAGAGCAGGAGCTTTACCATCGGGATAGGGAGCAAGAGGGTGGAATTTGAATTAAGCCGGGTGCTTTTCAAGGTTTTGCGCAGCCTATAGTGTCCGTTTAGCGTTTCAGGACTTTCAGGGTCTTACCTTCGGTGGCCGTACTCACCCGCAACAGGTACATGCCGGGTTCTGATTGGCCCATCGGCATCGTAGCCTGGCGCTGATCGTCGGTGAGTTGAATAGTCTGGTAGGCTACCGTACGACCCTGCAAATCTGTCAGTACCAACCGCACCGGCTGATTGCCCACCCCGTCGATATGGATATGAAGCTGGTCCTCTACCGGATTGGGCGAGATGGTTGCCTGTAGGCTTAACTCGGATGATTGTCCGTCAAAATTTTGACCATCAGCACTTTGTCTTGCAGATGGGTAATAGATAGGGGGTCTAACAGGAAGACAGCTTTGAAACCGGAGATCGACCGCGTTTGTGTTGGGATAGCCAACGGCCAGATCAAGGTACTTGTCACTGTTATTCCCTTTAGGGTGAAAGATTGTGTTCATTTTTATCCACAATTAACTTCTCAATGTGTACTAGTATGTTAATCAATTGGGCTTGGCTTAAGACAACCTGATGATCCAGTAAACCCATCAAGCGCTGTTTCACATC
>JACMPG010000305.1 GCA_014377625.1 Spirosoma sp. | reverse complement strand
TCATCCAGACGGGTGAAGAATACTTTAGTGCCATAATTAGCAGCACGATTAGTAGCTGAATAATGAACACAACCAATTCATTCAGGCGGGTTTTCTGATAGGCAAACAGAATCGTGGAAACGGGCTTGAGGGTCAGTTGCAGTGTGGTACAGCAACCAAGCAGGGCAATGGCCCACTTTACCGACGTTTCGGCGGAGGTTTCGGTATGCAACACCGCCGACCAGTTCATACTAAAAGCAATACCGATAACCGTGAGGAACAGCACCGGCACAATATACCGGAGCATAACCGCATAACTGGTGCTGACCAACACCCGTGCGTAGTCGAGTTTGTTGGTTGCCACGGCCTGCGCCAGTTGGCTTTGGAGGCTGTTAGCCAGCCCGAAATCAAAGAAGTTGACCCACACCAGTAGCGAACTCAGCGTAACCCAGATACCGTAAGCCTGATTGCCCAGATACGCCAGCGAAATGGATACCGACAGAAAACTTAGCCCTACGCTGCCTATCCGGGTGAACAGACTCCAGGTTACGTTTTTTATAAATGGCGAATTGGTCAAATGAACTAAAGGTTTACCCCACCCCAACTCCTCCCTACCAGAGAAGGGTTGGGAGGAGTTGGGGTGGTCATAAAAGAACAATCCTGATTATATCGTCTTTTACCTCGAAAGTATGCTTTACACCCCGGTCGGCAACAAATTTCCTTATCTCGTCAATGGTTGGGTAGTCGTTTGCGCCCGTAAAGTCCCGTGCATCATCAATGAGGACAACGTGTTGCTTCACGGAGCAGTCAAAAACGGCATTCAGTTCGGCGTAGATAGGGCATTCGAGGTCGCCTTTGGCCGTACCAAATGAATAGTGGCCATCGAGCCAAAAAATGGCGGACTGAGTTAGTTTTTGGGTCAGGGTTTGGAGCAATACACCACTGTCGCCCTGCAAAATCTGGATATGGGGGTACTTCCTGAATTTCTTCACGTTATACGCCCAGAAATCAGGACTAAGTTCGATGGAGTAGAGAGCCGAAAAATTAGTCCGCTGCCGGTCAAGCATATGGCCCAGATACGTCCCCGTTTCTATGAGCGTATCATAGCCATACTGCTGCTGATAGCCGCTGATGGTTTGCTGTTTGATGATATGGGGAGGGGGCACCGGTTTTCCCTGCTGCTCCCACTTCTGGATAATCTGGTCCTTGTAAAAGGTATCTTTTTTGAACAGCATCTCCTTCTGAACATTCACCGGGAGCTGATGAAAAAAGAACTTAGCGATTTGTTTAACCATGTCGTTGGGATTGATTTCGTTGTTGGTTGGTTGGTTGGTTGTGTGCTGGTTTTAAACTGGTTTGCATGGTGCGCCGGTGCGCTTCCACCAGGCCTGGGGTTCCAGAAACCGAAACTACATTTATGTAAGTTTAAGCAGGTAGTTTGTCAGTTGAACAACGGCTGTACGCTTAATTCGTCTGAATACGTCATTTCGGTATCGAACTCCCTCCGTCCCCGAATAACCACTAAAAAACGGCATTCGGGGAAACATTCGCCATTTATATCCATCGGCTAAGCAACGGTAGGTCGCCCTGGCTGTAACATGTTCAAAGAAAACACCTTTCGATTCGTCGATATTGGCCAGTTCGGGGAGCAGGTAGTTTTCAAAGAAAAATGTTTGCCCCACAAAAAAACGGGAATCGGCAAAAGCCAGAGTATCCTTCAGCCAGCACATTACAGCTATCCCCTCAGCGGTATCGAACGCCCGTAAAATAGGCAGGGCGTTTATTACAAAAAGCCGTCCGGTAACTTTTACCACTACTTCACTATTTTTTATCAGGTTAGAATGAGCGAACGCATACGTCACAATTTCGGCCTCGCCGTGGCTTTTACCAAGGAAACTTACAGTGCTTTTAAAAGTCAGGTACTCGCAATCGGCCCGGTTGGCAAACAGAACATTTATACGTTCGGACGGGTAGGCACTGTTTTCAACAAACACCACCGGAACACCCAGCGAAAGCCATTTTTGTAAACTGTTTACATAATCATTTTCCCGCAGGGTTATTTCACTCCGTACTAAGTTCGGAACGTTTTCTGGTGCCAACGTACCGGTGAGGAGTAAACAATATTTTTTTTTCAATGATGTCATCATTTCTACTAACAGCCCCATTTAGTCTACTTTCTGTTTCACTTTTTCCTCAACCATTTTCCGGGCCACGTCGGGCATGGTGTGGCCCGCTACCCAGCCCAACTGCGCTGCTGCTTTGGCTGGGTTAGCGTGGCCTTCGGCAATGTCGGTGGGGCGAAAAAACGACGGATCGGTCTGCACGTGTTCTTCCCAGTTCAGGCCAACGGCGTCGAATACAATCCGAATGAAATCGCGGAGTTTGTTGGTTTGGCCGGTGGCAATGACGTAGTCGTCGGGCGTGTCCTGCTGGAGCATCTGCCACATGGCCTGCACATAATCGGGTGCCCAGCCCCAGTCTCGGGCAATATCGATATTGCCCAGCGTCAGCGTTTCGCGGCTTCCGGCGGCAATGCGGCAGGCGGTGGCTACAATCTTCTGGGTCACAAACCGCTCCGGGCGCAGGGGCGACTCGTGGTTGAACAGGATGCCCGTGCTGGCGTGGAGCTGATAGGCTTCGCGGTAATTGGCCACCTGCCAGAACGCGGCTGCCTTGGCCACACCATATGGACTGCGGGGCCGAAAGGGCGTCAATTCATCGGCAGCTACGCTGCCTGTATCACCAAAACACTCGCTGGAGCCGGCATTATAAAACCGGATGGGCAGGTTGCTGAATCGGATGGCTTCAAGCAGGTTGAGCGTACCGACGCTGATACTCTCCAGCGTTTCGACCGGTTGCTCGAACGACAGGCCCACCGAGCTTTGCCCGGCCAGGTTATAGACCTCGTCGGGTTTGGTCTTCAGGAGAGTTTGCAGGACACTCCGAAAATCGTTGATGTTGACCGACACTACCCGCACATCGGCCTGAATGCCAAGCCGGGCCAGATTGCGAAACGACGACATCTGCGCATCGCGCGAGCCGCCATAGACGACATAGCCCTTTTTGAGCAGGAGTTGCGCCAGATAGGCCCCGTCCTGCCCCGATACGCCACAGATTAAGGCTGTTTTCATTCGTTGCAAAAGTTGGTGCGTTTAGTCTGCACGGGTAGCAATACAAATAATACAGCCCGCATCGTGAATCAATGTTATTCTTAAAGAGGTGACTATAAAAACGCGCTACCCATTAGTGTATCACTTGCTTTATACCACCCGTCGCCACCGGCGAAACAGCGCGTATACCAGACCGAGTATACCACCCAACACCGCAAAGCCCAGTACAATGATCGTGCGTTTGGGTCCGCTTTTACGCAGGGGTACAGTGGCGGGTTCCAGCACTTTGAACACCGGCGTTTCTTCCTGTACTTTGATTTTAGCCTGCGCAAACTGCTTGGATAGTTCGTTATACACCGACTGATTGAGCAGGTAATCGGCCTGAAGCCGCTGCTCTTCAATCTTGGCCGTGTTCAGAAACAAGTTGCGATTTTTGTCGCGGTAGTTCGACAGCGCGTATTCGGAGGCCTGGTACTTACTGTTCGACTCACTCACCTGACCGGCCAGAAACGTAACCTGCTGACGGGCTTTTTCGGTGCGGTAGTTCGTGATGTAGTCGGTCAGGTATTCGAGCGAGAGTCGGGCTACGGTAGCAGCCACTACGGGATCAGGCTCCACGGCAACTAC
>JACMPG010000036.1 GCA_014377625.1 Spirosoma sp. | reverse complement strand
TCGTACTTGGCCTGAACGAGACTGGCGCGGGCGCGGTCGACATTGGTTTTAGAGATGTTGTACTCTACGGCGTTGATCGACCCGGCATTCAACCGGCTTTCCGACGCGGCAAAGGCCTGTTGCAGTGCCTGCACCTGCGCCTGCGTAGCCTGGTAGCGGTTGCCTGATGCCACTAAATTAGCGTAAGCGTTCTCGATATTCTGCCGCAGTAACAACCGCGTATTATCAGCCTGAAGCTCGGAGTTCTGGCGCGTAATCTGCGCGGTCTGTACGCGGTTACGTACCTGAAAGCGGTTAAAAATCGGAACTTGCAGCGTAAGCCCCAGAGACCGGTTCAGGTTGTTTTTGAGTTGTTCGGTGAACGTATAATTCTGGAACGAGAAGCTGGGCTGCTCAAGGAAAATTGTAGTTGATATACCGTTAATCGTAACCGTTTGTGGTAGTTGGGTCGTGCCGTTGGGTGTGGCCCGCTGCAATCCAAAGTTTGAATACAATGAAGTCAGACCAGCGTTGAACGTGAGTAGCGGATAATAATTCCCTCTGGCTACGTCAATGCCTTTCTCGTCGCTACGAACGCGCAGTTCAGCGGCTTTTACGTCAGGCTGAGTATCGGTAGCAATCTCATAAATCTGCTGGGGGGTGGCGTTGTAGGATGTTACGTCGGGATCAGGAATACTAACCGGCGCAACCTCAACGAGTTGATCGCCAAACTGATTCATGGATTGGAGCAGCGCTACCTTGGCCAGAGCAATGTTGCTTTGTGCGTTTACAATAGCGAGTTGGTCAGTAGCCCGCTGCGCCCGCAAATCGAACAGGGCCGACTCAGCGGCTGCGCCCGCACTAACCAGTTTCTGGGTCCGCTCAAACTGCGCCCGACTCACGTCCGACTGCCGCAGCGCAATGGTCAACTGCTCCTGGCCGGTTACTACGCTCAGGTAGTTCTGAATCACGGTCAGGATCACATTGTTCTGCGTAGCTTCGAGGTTTTTCTCGTTCGATTGCAACAAAAGTGCGTTCTGCTTGATCGTATTCTGCAAAAGCCCACCGTTAAAAAGTGTAGTTGATGAGGATAGCTGGAAGTTGTTGGACAGTACTGACCGGGTTACAATTTGGTTCGTTCCTGGGTTGACGTTGAAACCCGCATTGAAGTTCTGATTGGCGAAGCCGTTCAGGTTGGGTAACCGATTTAGCCTGGCCTGCTGCAACTGGATGTCACTGTTGCGAATCTGCAACTGACTCTGCCGGATACTAATGTTGTTTTTGAGTGCGATATCGATGCACTGCTGAAGATTCAGCTCCTGCCCATTGACGGGCAGGTTAGCCGCAGCCGTGCCGTTTGCGGGCGAAACGGCGGCTGGCGGGCGGGTGGGTACCTGCGCCAGGCTGACCAGCGCACTACCGGCAACGAGACAGCTTATTAGTCCGATTCGTAAAAAGCGCATACGTGGTGTTGTCATAGTCTTTGATTGGTCAATGTTACAAACTTACCCATGAACCGGCCATCCTTTTGGGATAAACGGCGCAAATCAGGTAGGTTTTCGGTCGATAATTCTGATTGGTTTAAAAAAACTGACGATGAGTTGGTACCAGCACAACTCATTGCAAACTGCCCGCTACCGACTGACGACCCTCTTCCAGCCAGCCATCTTTGAGCCGTATAATGCGCGAACCGTATTCGGCATTGGCTTCGGCGTGGGTCACCTGCACGATGGTGACGCCATCTTTCCGATTCAGTTCCCGGAACAACTCCATGATGTCACGGGCCTGGTCGGAGTGGAGGTTGCCGGTGGGTTCGTCGGCAAAGATTACGCTCGGCTCAGCAGCCAACGCCCGCGCAATACCCACCAGCTGCTGCTGCCCGCCCGATAGTTGCGACGGGAACAAATCCTTTTTGGCCACGATATTAAAGCGGTCCAGCAATTCGGCCACGCGGCTTTTGCGTTCCGAGCCGCTCGTACCTTTATACAACAGGGGTGTTTCGATATTTTCGTACACCGTCAGTTCGTCGATGAGGTGATACGCCTGAAACACGAAGCCAATGCGGGTGCGGTGCAGGGTTGTGCGCTGCTTCTCGCTCAGTTTCTGCACGGGTTGCCCGTCAAACAGGTACTCGCCTTCGCTGGGTTCTTCGAGCAAACCCAGAATGTGGAGCAGCGTACTCTTGCCCGACCCACTCGGCCCCATGATGGAGATGAACTCGCCCTGAGCAATGTTGAGGCTGATGTTACGGAGAACGTAAGCCCGGCCAAAACCGGCGGGGTAGTGTTTGGATACGTTACGAAGTTGAATCATAATTAGTTAGTTTTGGGCAACCCACTGAAGCTATACCCATGAACTGCACAAGGCCCGTGCCGACTTTTCAGCGTGCTGACTATCAGACAACTACACACACCCGAAACCAGTACATGTCCGAAACCGGACATCTTCAGTATCGAAATCGGACACATTAATCCACTCTCCTGCAACGCCGAAGCGAGTTTCTGCATCTCAACCCAAACCAACACAATCTAGAAAATGAAGACACTGACCATACTCCTCTTCCTGTTCTCCTGCTTATTCGTCACCTCCGACGACTGGAAAGAAAACCGCGCGGTAAGCAGTTTCAGCGGCCTGAGCGTCGGCAATGGCATTGACGTCTATCTGACGCAGGGCAACGCCGAAAAACTGACTATCGAAGCCAACGGCGTAGACGAGAAAGACGTCATCAGCGAAGTGCGCAACGGCACCCTGAAACTATCTGTTGAACGTAGGGGCATGAACTTCAACTTCGGGCGCAACCGCTACGTAAAGGCCTACGTTACCTTCCGGCAGCTCAGCAAACTGGCCGCAGCAGGCGGAGCCAAAGTGATTGGGCAGGGGAAACTCTCGTTCCGTGATCTGAACGTATCGGCAGCGGGCGGGGCTGACGTAAAACTAAATCTGACTGCCAGCGACCTGAACGCGTCAGCAGCGGGCGGGGCTGATCTGGTGCTGGAGGGAACGGCCCGGACGCTAAACGCCGACGGAACGGGCGGGGCTGATCTGGACGCCCGCAAACTAACGGCTGAGACCGGCAACGCCAACTCGTCGGGCGGATCGGACGTCTATATCTACGCCACACGCGAACTGAACCTGAAGGCGTCGGGTGGGTCGGATATTTACTACTATGGTCCGGCGCGGGTATCGGCCCAAAGCAAATCGGGCGGATCGGATATTACAAGAAAAAACTGAGTAACCGGGCCATCGGGCGGGGTCTGGACCAACGCTGGTAATGCACCACCTGGTCGTTATCCATTTGCACGATGGCCAGTGTTAACCGGCTGGTGGCAGCCCGGTTTATTTCCTGACGGGTTATGTACTGACGGGCTTCGGCGAGGGTGTCGAAGCCCGTTAGGTGCGTTCGGGCGGGCGTATGCCGACAAGCTACGTAGTTTGCCACGGGAACAGATTTGCCGGAAAAGGTAAAATGATTCATGTCTTTTGAGAGGACGGTCTGGATCTTTTGAGAGGGTAATTCGGAAGAAAAGTCAGAGGGTCGCTTCGCAGCGTTGCCGAACCCGGTCACGCGAACGTTTGAGTCGCATTTTCACGGCACTTTCGTTAATCTTCAGTTTTTGGGCAATCTGTAGTATATTAAGCCCATCCTGATATTTCAGGCGCAAAATCTGCGCGTCCTGCTCAGACAGCGATTCCATTGCCCGCGCCAGTTGCTGCAGGGTATGCTCCCGCTCATCGGTATCGTCATTACTACCATAATCAAATCCCTCTTCCAGCGAGCTGACGTTCAGCCGCTTATCACGCTTGATCTGATCAACGCAATAGTTGTGGGAAATAGAGTACAGCCAGGTCGAGAACGACGAGCGTTCCTGAAACCGATCGAGGTGGGCAAACATCTTGATGAAAATATCCTGCGTAAAGTCCTGCGCTTTCGCCGAGTCTTTGGTCATGGAGTAACACCGGCGATACACTTTCTGCACGTAACGGCTATAAAGTTCTTCAAAGCAATCGTTTGGATTCGTGTTGCGGCACTGACGAATTACCTCTTCGTCCTTTAGTTTAGTTTTCATTGACCTGTAGTAAGTAGGATTTAGTTAACCTGGCAGTAATGTCCTGTCACTTTGTTGACGGTTCAAATTTGGTGTATCTACAAGTATAAGTAATCAGGTATTCGACAAACTGCATAATTTGGTCGATTTTTGGTAGTATTTGTACTTACAATCTAAATGCAGTGATTTTATTTGCTACACTATTGATTTCATGTTACCATAATCTCTATATTGCCTCTATTTAACAGACATTTCGAGCAAATGAAAGGCATTGTGTTTACTGAACTTCTGGAAATGGTCGAAGAAAAGTACGGCTATGAATTTGTAGATCAATTACTTAGCGAAAGTGACCTGCCGTCGGGGGGGATTTACACGGCTATTGGTACCTACGGACACGCCGAAATAATGACCCTGCTGCGGCATCTGAGCCAATCGACCAATACGCCTGTCCCGGATTTAATGCAAACATATGGACGGTATATGTTCAGGGCATTTACCCGCAGCTACTACCCCCTGATCGAACACTCTACAACGGCCTTCAGCCTGCTCAAATCCATTCATCACTACATCCATGTGGAGGTGCGGAAGCTGTATCCTGACGCCGAACTTCCCCATTTCACGGTGGAGCAACCCACCGAAAATCACTTGTGGATGCGCTACGAGTCGGAGCGAAAAATGGCTGACTTCGCGCACGGGCTGATTGAAGGCTGCCTGGCTCACTACGGCGAGACGGCAACCATCGAAAAAACCAACGTTACCGAAGACGGGACCGTAGTGCTGTTCGATATTATGAAGCAGTAAGTTATATGGAAAGCATCGACCTCTTTAAACGCCGATTTACCCGTGAAAAAGCCGCCCGAATTCAGGCAGAAGCCATTCTGGAAGAGAAAGCCCTCGCGCTTTATAATGCCAACAGCCAGCTTCTGCACCTCAACGAACACCTCGAGCAGCAGATCAGGGATAAACTGGCCGAACTGGCCCAAAGCGAACAACGCTACCGCCAGCTGATCGAGTCGATACAGGACATTATTTACAAGATTTCACCCGAGGGCTGTTTCACCTTCGTGAGTCCGGTGGTGGAGCGGTTGCTGGGCTATAAAGAAGACGAGTTCATTGGCAATCACTTCACCCAGTTCGTAGTAGAGGACTACCGCCAGCCACTGGGCGACTTCTATCTGAACATGATTCAGAATCAGCAGGACAGCACCTATAACGAATTTCCAGTGATGGCTAAATCCGGGCGAGTGGTCTGGATTGGACAGACCGTGCGGACTATTATCGTGCAGGACAGGGTAATAGAACTGGTGGCCGTGGCCCGCGACGTATCAGACCGCAAAGCTGCCGAGCAGGAACTGGCCAAAGCCCGCAAGGTTGCCGAAGAAGCCCAACAGGCCGAAAAGCAGTTCCTGACCAACATGAGTCATGAGATACGAACTCCGCTCAATGCCATCATCGGTATGTCGCACCTGCTCTTCGACACCCAGCCCACCCGCCAGCAGCGCGAATACATCGACATTCTGAAAACCTCCGCCGATTTCCTGCACAGTCTGATCTCTGACCTG
>JACMPG010000304.1 GCA_014377625.1 Spirosoma sp. | reverse complement strand
GGCTAAAGCCGACTGACTATGCCGATTTAGCGACCTTAAAAGCGGCATTAGCTGAAATATGGGCGGGTTTTGGGGATACGTTTCGGGTTACATTTAATTAATTATGTCCAAGTACTTATATTATTCACCAGTTTATGTGCTTCGGGCAGGGTAGTTACTACGGTGGTAATCCGCTCAAACTCTGAGGTACTGCCCATATTTTTGTGGTGAAACGCCCTAATCTCATCGCGCGATAATTCCCGTTCGATGAAGAAGAAGTGCATAGCTTCGTCACTGGTGCCGGTGCTGGGAAACCACAGCTGAGCGTTGAGTTTGGTCAGTTCGGCAGCGGTCGTATCCAATCCGATCTCTTCACCCAACTCACGGGCAGCTACTTCAGCGGGGGCATCGGCGGCATCGACCATGCCTGCCGGGTGTTCGTAGGTGTGTTCTCCACTGCAGATGCGCCGTTGCCGAACCAGCACCACAAATTTTTCGCGCGTTTCCTTGTCAATCAGACATACCAGAATTGACGCGGCATGACCTTTCAGAAATAGGGCGGGCGGGATTTTGTCACCTTCAGGCGTATCGGCATCAACTTCGAGCATCGCAAACAGCACCTCGCCGTTGTGCCGTCGCCGAATATATTTTTCGCTGATTTTGTTGATTTTCAGACCATTGCTTTCCATCTGACTCTCCCAAAATCGAAATTTAGGCGCTTCTGTAAGTGCCTCGGGGGTATTCGTTTTGCTCATGGTAGGCGGATTTGTTCGGTGGGTTATGCGTAACCGAACAACGGGATAACGGCGGGTCAATTCGGTTGGTTACCAAAACGCCCCGTAACCAATGGCTAGGGGGCGTTTCCTTGAATTACACATTGACAATTCACTTTATCTTCAGCCGGGCTTTGCCGTTGGTTAGCACGATCTCATCGGTTTTGGGCTGTTTTTTGTAGCCGTTGCCTTCGGGGTCGATGTCAGAATCGTAGCCGGTAGCTTTGGTCACAACTTTGTCCTCCATCTTGTTCATGAGCCGACCCATACCACCGAAAACCGTTGCCGAACCGCGTTCCTTCCAATAACTACCTGCCAGTTTACCGCTGAATGTGGCTTCCAGAAATCCGTCCGGCCCCATTTTTACGTCGATAGTTTCGTCATTGTCCCGCGATTTACCCACGTGGTATTCCATGCGGGGGGTACGGGTTTCTTCTACGTACTTTATCAGAGCAATGCCTTTGTAACTGCCCGCGTCGTACTTTTTGCGAATCTCTTTGCTATCGGACTTATCAAAATCGACCACCATATACGTACCGGGTTCGAGTATATCGCTCCGGTCGAACGTACCAAACCACATCCGCAGCGACTTGTCAGGTTTAATGGCGTTAGCGGTTATCCAGAACGCATTACCAATCCGAATCCGGCGCGGCTGGGTCGTGAATTCACTTCCGTCAATCTGCACGGTGAGCGTATTATCATTGGCGACCTGGCCAAATACAACCATAGTCATTGACAGACAGATGGCCAGTAAAAACGTAGTTTTTAACATAGTCTTTTGGAGTAGTGGGTTCAATATCAGTGAATATAGCACTTCTTCCTGTTCACCCGGTCATCTTTTGAGTATGCGGCTCAGGCTGTTTATTTTCCGGTCGATACCGATGCATCGTCGCCAACGTATCGCTCAAAAAACTCATAAATACGTAGCATTCGGTCAATGCGCTGCCGGACATTACCGCTCCGGCTCAACTCATGCGTGGCTCCCGGCATGCGGACGTACTCAACAGGTCGCCCCAGAATCTTGAGGCTTTTGTACAGCATTTCGCTTTGCGAAACTCCCGTTCGTAAATCGTTTTCGCCATGTTTAATTAGCAACGGCGTTTTGATATTCTGTACGAACGTATAGGGCGAGTTGGCGTCCAGCACTTTTGCGTTGGTTTCCCACGGGTACGCAAAGTAATTAGGAACGAGCCGCCATGCATTGGCTTCACCCATGAATGTGGTCAGATCGTAGACGCCACGCTGCGCAAAAGCGGCCTTGAACCGGTTGTCATGTCCCACAATCCAGGCAGTCAGATACCCGGCATACGAGCCACCCGTAATAACCTGCCGACTGGTATCGGCCCAGGATTCTTTGGCCGCGCTGGTAGCCGCCGTCAAGACGTCTTCGGTGGGGCCGGTACCCCAGTCGTTGATGTTGGCTCGCTGAAACGCCAGCCCGTAGCCCCCCGACCCACGCGGATTGGCATAGACAATGCCGTAGCCCTGCGCAGTCATGTATTGAAACTCATGCCACATACTGGCTTCGCCCGGCCCCCACATGGCCGTTGGTCCGCCGTGCATGTTCAGCAGCAACGGATGTTTTTCGCCGGCTTTCAGCCCGGTTGGTTTCATAATCCAGTAATCGATAGTCTGGCCGAGCGAGTTAGTGAAGCTACGTTTTTCAGGATAACTCAACTGTTTTTGCGCCACCCAATTGTTATGCTCCGTGATTTTATCGGCGTTTTTGATGTCTGAGATGGTTGTCGTGTACAGTTCCGATGGATTGGCCACTTCGGTTTTGGCGAATACCGCCCGGTTGCCCACTACGTCGAAACTCGTAATACCCTGCTCGATACCCGTTAGCTGCATTACCTGCCGGGTAGCCGGGTCGAGTCGGTACAACGGGACGCCCCCGTTGGTTGGAGCCGTGAAATAAAGCATCGCTGCCGGGGCCGTTTTCCTTCCTTTTCCCAGCGTAACCGGCTCCGTTACCCATCTTAGCCCACCTGCCGACCGGTCAAAGTCAATGAGTTGAACGGCGGATGCTTTCGTATCACTGAGCGTGACCAGGCCAATTTGCGGGAAGTTTACGCCCGCCGACGGGCTGGTCAGAAACGCCAGCATCCGGCCATCGGGCGAGAGGTGGGGTGCCATGAACGTTTTTCCGGCTTCGGCCAGTACCGTTATGCGCGGGCTTGAGCCGTCGGCAGGTATAAACACAATGGCGTTATCCAGTTCGCGGTCGGGGTGCCGGGTCGAGTCGCGGTCCGTTACGGCCAGTAATCCCTGACTGCCGGGCAGCCACTCGCCCCCCTGTGTGGACGTGAAGCCGTGCGTGAGCGGTTTGGCACGGTCCGTCGATACGGCGGCTCCATCGCGGACGTCGCTGACGTATAGCTGGGTAAACGATGGGTCGGGTTCGGTAGTGGATTCGCCGAGGAAGTTGAGCCGGTTGATGACTTTGGCCTTTTTATCAACAACATCTTTGGCTAAGTACGCCCGTATTTCGGCCAGCGACCCGTCAGGATTGGGCTTTGTCTTTGGGTCGGGTTTTATGAAGTTGTTGGACGAAAAGCCCGGCTTTTCCAGCGACCAGGAGGGCAGTCGTTTGCCCGGATTCAGCAGCGAGTCGGTCAGCATATCGGCCATCGGCACCGTAGCCGAAAACGCAATCCGCTTCCCATCCGGCGACCATTTCGGGTCCGACGCGCCGTAGCTCAGGGTAGTGAGCTGGTAAGCTTCGCCCCCGCTCAGGGGTAACACAAACACTTGCCCTTTGCCCTTTACCGTACGTACAAACGCAATCTGCCTGCTATCCGGCGACCAGACGGCCTGCTTCGCCGACTCACTGCCGTATGTTAGGGCACGACTGCTACCCGCCTTGAAGTCAGTCAGGTAAATATGTGTTCGGTACTCGTATTCGCCGGGCTGGTCGGGCGTTGGCTCAGTGGTTGTGAGCGTATACAGTGCCCGTGATCCATCGGGCGAGAGTTCGACACCCCCCACCTGATTGATGCGGGTGAGGTCGGTAACGGTAATTTTCGATTTGGTCTGCGCCAGCGCGATTTGCGCCGTCAGGACAACAATGAACAGAATACGGGTGAGCATAACTTACTGGTTAAGAAGGGGTAAATATCGTTCGCGGATGATGTTAACGTGGTGCTGAGCGTGGCCAATCAGCATGAACCCAATGGCCAGTACTGATAGGTTCTGATAGTTTCCGACGCCCCGGCGTTGCAGCATCTCATCGGTAAAGCTTTGAAACAGGGCCCTGTTCGTCTGGCGAAGTAACGTGTATTCGCCGTACAAATCTGACATCAGACGCTGATTAGCCCCGGACGTTTGGCCAAAGAGTTCTTCGTCAAAGCCGGGTAAGGGCGTTTTATCGGCGCGGGCGAAACGCAGGGCCCGGTAGGCCATAATCCGCTCGGTATCAATTAAGTGCTGAAGAATGTCTCGGATGGTCCATTTACCGGGTGCGTAGACACGATCACCGAGAGTTTCGGCGGTTTGAAGCGGAATTAACAGCTCAAAATCAGCAGTTTGGGCCAGAGTCGGAAGCAAATCAGCGCCTTCATCGACCAGCTTAATATACCGGTCGAAGAAGGCGGGCATTGGGGAAATATCAGTTCGGGTCATGGCTATTTTAATACAGAGAGACGGAGCGACACACAGAGAACGCAGAGCAATGATAAGCAAACTCTGCGTCCTCTGTGTGTCGCTCCGTCTCTCTATG
>JACMPG010000035.1 GCA_014377625.1 Spirosoma sp. | reverse complement strand
GGAACCGAAAACCGCATTACCGTAGCCCGCAACGATTTCAACGGCGTGGCTACGAGCTATAACGCTTCAGTGCGGTCATTCCCGAATAACATCTTCGCGGGTATCTTTGGCTTCTCGCGTAAAGGGCTTTTCGAAGCATCGAAGTCCGCCCAAAGCGCCCCGACGGTACAATTTTAAGTTATAGAGTTGAAAGTCATACAGTTGTAAAGTTGGCTGACGCATGAATCATCTGGCGTCAGTATCCACTGCGGCAACCAACTTTACAATTGTATAACCTCACGACTCTGTAACTTATAAACTATGTTTTCTCCAGCCGATCAGCAACGTATTATCGAGGCCATTCAGGCAGCTGAAAAGGCTACGTCGGGCGAGATACGTGTACATGTAGAGCCGCACTGCGCGGGTTCTGACCCTGTGACCCGGGCCGTTGAGGTGTTTGCCATGCTGGGTATGCATCAGACTAAATTGCAAAACGGAGTGCTGTTTTATCTGGCATTTACCGACCGGAAGTTTGCCATACTGGGCGACAAAGGTATTGACGCCTTAGTACCGAAAGGGTTCTGGCAAGAAACCAAAGAGGTAATGCGTAGCCAGTTTAGTATCGGTAACTACGTAGATGGGCTACGGCAGGGTATTGCACAGGCCGGGCAACAGCTGAAACAGTATTTCCCATACGACGGCCCCTCCGATACCAACGAACTCCCCGACGATATTTCGTTTAACAGTTAACCGTGACCATACGTACCCGATTTTCCTGCCTGATTAGTTCGCTGCTGATAGCCGCACTGTTGCTGTTTACGCCAGCAACGGCGGTGCGGGCGCAGGTCAGTAGTGCCGATTCTGTTATCCCGGCCCGGCCTAATCCGCCCCGGCTGGTCAATGACTTTGTGGGTATTTTGAGCAGTTCTGAGCGTGAGCGGCTGGAGCAGAAACTCCGCACTTACAACGATTCGACCTCCACGCAGATCACTGTTGTCATTGTGCGCACCACGGAGCCGTACCCCATTGGCGATTTTGCGTTTCGAGTGGGCCGCAAATGGGGTGTGGGGCAGCAGGGTAAGAATAACGGGTTGGTGCTTGCCTGGGCTACCGAAACACGAAAGGTTTACATTGCCACCGGCTACGGACTGGAAGGGGCCATTCCCGATGCCATTGCCAAGCGTATCATCAGCAACGTTATTGTCCCGAATTTCAAACAGGCCCAGTATTATCAGGGTTTAGACGAGGCTACAACCGAGATCATTCAACGCGCTCAGGGCGAATACAAGGCCGAACCTAACTCTGGCGATGGTGGCGACGGTGCCAGTATCTTCATCTGGATTTTCGTCGTCTTTATCATCATCTATTTTATATCCCGGCGCGGTGGCGGGGGCCGTAGTAACCGCAACCGGGGCGGGGGCTTTTTCCCACCCGTATTCCTCCCAACTTCTACCGGCTGGGGTGGCTCGTCGGGGGGCGGTGGCTTTGGTGGCGGAGGAGGTGGCGGCTTTGGCGGTTTTGGAGGTGGTAGCTTCGGCGGTGGTGGTGCCGGGGGAGACTATTAGATAACCTGCTTTTCTATCAGCAGAATAAACAGGTGAATCACCTTGATATGGATTTCCTGGATGCGGTCGGCGTAGCCAAAGTGGGGTACCCGAATTTCGACGTCGGCCTGTCCGGCCAGTTTGCCACCGTCCTTACCCGTTAGTAACACTACCTTCATGCCTTTTTGCCGGGCGGCCTCAACGGCCCGAATCACGTTGGCCGAATTGCCACTCGTGCTGAGACCCAGCAATACGTCGCCCGCATTGCCGAGCCCCTCAATGAAGCGTGAGAAGACGAAATCGTAGCCAAAGTCATTGCTCACGCAGGATATATGACTCACGTCCGAAATGGCGATGGCGGCAAGGGCGCGTCGGTTGTCGCGATACCGCCCCGACAGTTCTTCAGCAAAGTGCATGGCATCGCAATGGGAACCGCCGTTGCCGCAGGAGATGATCTTCTTGCCGTTGTTCAGCGCGTTGGCCATAAGCCGGGCGGCCGCTTCGATAGCGGTGAGGTGTTCGGGATTGGCGAGAAAAGTATCGAGAACCGATTGTGCTTCGGTCAGTTCCTGACGGATAATATCGAGCATGAATGAGATACTGCTGAAATTTTGAAGGTCAAAGTTGGTCAACCAATCCCGAAAAACCACAAAAAACAACAGCCAACCCTGTAGGATTGGCTGTTGTAGGTCAGACACTCTTGTTTGATTAAGCCGTCAGGCTAACATTTACGCTACTTGATTTGAGCTACATGGTTAGTCGCTTCGCGACGGGTCGGACAAGAGCCGCATCAGCAGACCGATCCAACCTGCGATTATACCGCGAAGCTTTCGCCACAACCGCAGGTGCGGCTGGCGTTGGGGTTTTTAAACTGGAAGCCTTTGCCGTTAAGTCCATCCGAAAAATCAAGTTCGGTACCGGCCAGGTACAGCAGACTTTTGCGATCAACCAGAATTTTGACCCCCCTGTCTTCTACCACGTGGTCCGTTGGCTGTTGTGTAGCGTCGAACTGCAGATCGTACATCAGTCCCGAACAGCCCCCGCCCTGCACGGCCACACGGATGGCGTAATCGTCGGCAAGGTTGTCTTTTTGCTTTAATTCGATGATTTTATTTCTGGCAATTTCCGAGACGGTAACCATAGTCAGTAGAAAATGAAAAGTTTGAGAACGAAGAACACCTATAAAACGGCGTATCTGTTCGTTATCTTACTAACTTTTGCCCAATCCGTAAAGTTTCACTCGTAAGCGGTTCGGGACTTTTGTTCCGAACCGCCCACCCATCGTACATCATTTGCTCAGTTATGCTTACCAATCTTGAACACGTCGGCATTGCCGTCCGGGACCTTGCCGCGTCGAACGAGTTGTTCGCTAAGCTGCTCAATTCCCCGCCTTACAAAGCCGAAGCAGTTGAAGCTGAGGGAGTAACTACGTCGTTTTTCCGGGTGAACGAATCGAAAATTGAACTCCTTGAAGCCACCCGGCCCGATAGCCCAATTGCAAAATTCATCGAAAAAAAAGGCGAAGGGATTCATCATCTGGCGTTTGAGGTAGATGATATCCGGGCCGAAATGCAGCGACTATCGGGCGAGGGCTTTACGTTGCTCAGCGATGAACCAAAGCGCGGAGCCGATAACAAATGGGTGTGTTTCCTGCATCCTAAAGGCACAAACGGTGTATTGGTAGAGTTGTGTCAGGAAATACAGGAAGGAATAAACTGAGCCGAATGCAACCGATAAAAAACCAATTCTGGACGATCCTGCTGGTGTTGAGCGGAGTGGCCGCCAACGCGCAGCTCGTTACTAACGCCGACCGTTACACGCAACCCGGTGTTGATGTGCTGAACTATGACTTTTCTCTTACCCTCAGCGATTCGACTAACCGAATTATGGGTGAGACTACTATCCGCTTTACCCGCGCTGATGACCGCCAGACGGTCTGGTTCGATCTCATCAGCCCCAGAACTGATACGTCTGCCGGTATGCTCGTTCGGGAAGTGCGTCTGGTCAACGGCAAAACGGCTCCGTTTACCCAACGTAACGACCGGGTATTTATCAACCTGCCTGCCAGCGTGGACTCGCCTGCACCAAACCAGCCTACTGATGTGACGATCCGGTACGATGGTACTCCGGCGCGGGGGCTGATTATCAGCCGAAATAAATTTGGCGACCGTACCTTCTTCGGCGACAACTGGCCCAATAATGCCCGGAACTGGCTCCCCGTTGTTGACCACCCGTCCGACAAGGCAACGTGTTCGTTTACGGTCAACGCCCCGGCAGCATACCGCATTATCTCCAACGGTAAGTTTCTTGGCGAAGCACCCGCGCCGGGCGAATCGGCGGCTACGGCCCGTACTGTGACGCGCTGGCAGGAAACCACGCCGATCCCCACCAAGGTCATGGTGATTGGCGCGGCCCGCTTTGCAGTCGATGATGTAGGTTCGGTAAATGGGGTACCGGTGCAAAGCTGGCTGTATCCTAACGATAGTCAGAAAGGGTTCATTGATTACCAGCCAGCCAAAGAGATTCTGCGCTGGTTCATCGACAAAATTGGTCCGTACTCGTATGAAAAATTAGCCAACGTACAATCCACAACGATCTTTGGCGGGATGGAAAATGCGAGCTGTATTTTTTACAACGAGAAAATTATAGTCGGTAAAAAAGACTCGGATGTTGAAGCGTTACTGGCCCATGAAATTGCACATCAGTGGTTTGGCAACTCGGCCACCGAAGCCGACTGGTCGCATTTGTGGCTCAGTGAGGGCTTCGCTACGTACTTCTCGGCTCTTTATCTCGAACACGCCTACGGACGCGATACGCTCAACGCGGTGCTGAACCAGAACGAAAAGCAGATTTTCCGGTACGCGGCCAAGCATCCTAATAGCACTGTTATCGACTCGACCACCACGAATCTGGTCGATTTGCTTAACCCCAACTCCTACCAGAAAGGCGGCTGGGTATTGCACATGCTCCGCCACGAAGTTGGCGACGATGCGTTCTGGCGTGGTATCCGCGACTATTACGCAACTTACCGCAACGCCAACGCCCGCACCAGCGATTTTCAGACGTTGATGGAAAAGGCATCGGGTAAGAAGCTGGACTGGTTTTTCCGGCAGTGGCTCAACCAGCCCGGCTTCCCGGAGTTGGTTTGGGAGTCGCGCTACGACGCGGGCAAACGGCAGATTATCATTGACGTTCGGCAGATTCAGAAATCAGGCATGTTGTTCACGGTGCCGCTCGTTTTCAGCATCCGAAACGCCAGCGGCCGCGAGTTGCAACGTACGCCCAAACTAACGCTGGATCAACAAAGTCAGACGTTTACCATACCGCTTGGCACCAAACCTGCCCAGCTCATCATCGACCCCGACAACACCGTCCTGATGCGCACCGACGCCACCGAACGAACACAACCGGGCAAGTAATTTCCGTACCTTGCTACACGCCAACCACAATCCTTGCCATGCTAAAGCGCGTTTCCATCCAAAACTTCAAGAGCCTAAAGGACGTCACCCTTGACCTGCAAAAAGTCAATCTCCTGATCGGCCCGAACAACTCCGGTAAGACGAATTTTTTGAAGGCGTTGGAGTTTTTGAAAGTGAATTACAACCAATTTCCACGTAGAAAAGACGCTTCTTTTGTCTTTAATGATTCTGGAAACTCAGCTTCTTTCCTTCTTGTAGATGACAGTATTGACCCTGTTTACATAAAAAAAACATACGATTTCTATTCAGAAGACTCATATTTTACTGTAAATAACTCTAAATCAGAAAATTCTGGTAATGGAATCGTGTCTTATATTCCCGGCCAAAAAGAACTTGAACAATTATTACTTAACACTCAGATTTACAAACCTGATCCAAATAAACTTATAAAGCCCGGTCTTGTCGGAACTGGTGAAGAAATCGTAAGTGATGATGCCTCTAACTTGGTTGGTTTTTTGGATTTGATGCTTGGGAAGTACAGGAGACAAGTTTTCAATCGTACAGAATCAGACTTACACACGTGCATACCTGAATTTGATGAGATAAATTTAGAAGATGCTCCGCCCACAGATGAACTAAAAAAACAGTACGGTGATAAGTCATTCAAACGTATCGGCTTGACAAACAGTAAGCAAGGGGTAACGTATTGGGCAGATGAACTGTCAGAAGGTACGCTTTATTTCCTTGCTCTTCTTTGTATTATAAATCAGCCTAATCCACCAAAACTACTTCTTCTCGAAGAACCGGAAAAGGGAATTCATCCGCGCAGAATTCGAGAAGTGATGGATTTTATTTTCCAGTTGGCGGAAGAGAAAGATGTGCAGATTATTTTGACGACGCATAACGAACATGTGCTGGACGATTTCTCCACGCGGCCCGAATCGGTGTTTGTGTTCGATAAAGATGAAGAAGGGGCTACTTACGTCCGTAATCTGCAGCGCGATATTATCGAACCTACCAACGCCCGAAACAAGGAGTTGGGACTCGACGATATTGACTTGACGACCAATTTGAGTGAAAACTGGCTTTACGGACTGTTGGGAGGAGTTCCTTCCATACCATGAGTAAGACGCTACGGTACACATTAGTGGGAGAGGGCTTTGCCGAATATCAGTTTATTCCGGCGTACATGGCGTGGGCAGCCGCTCAGACTGGTGATTTGCAGATTGTTAAATCGAACATTCAGATTCCTATCACGAAGAACTCGAGTGTATCCAAAGTATTGCAGGAAGCGGCTAAATTATGCAACCAGTCCTTTGCCGATACCAGAAATCCGTGCGATCTATTTCTGGCGGGTATTGACTTAGACAAACCAGATTTTACCGACGATCTGGAGTATCATGCCGAACGTATTCGGGAACTGAAGGAGAAAATGGGTAAGGTCTATCGGCAATACGAAGACCGGACTGTTCTATACGTTCCTGTTCAGGCAATTGACTGCTGGGTTTGGTATGTGCAGCACAAAGCAACGGCAAATAGCTTAGAATCGACGGGCAAGGGCGATACGAAAAAGGCAGTTTACGGTAGTAATAACCCTGACCGACAACGTATCGAGAAGGTGGTTCGTGAAGCGGCAGCACAGGCTGATTTTGCGAAACTCGCTAAACAATCACGGAGTTTCGCCCATTTTCATAAACAGGTGAACGACTTCCTCGAACACTATAAAACCTCATCAACATGAACTACTACAATTCCATTATCGACACCATCGGCAATACGCCGTTGATTAAGCTTAACCGGGTTACGAAGGGCATTCGCGGGACGGTGCTGGCGAAGGTCGAGTATTTTAACCCCGGCAACTCGGTGAAAGACCGGATTGCGGTCAGGATGATCGAAGACGCCGAAAAGCAGGGCGTACTGAAACCCGGCGGCACCATTATCGAAGGTACGAGCGGTAATACGGGCTTCGGACTGGCCCTGACGGCCATTGCCAAAGGCTACAAGTGCATTTTTACGATGGCCGATAAGCAGTCGCAGGAGAAGATCGATATTTTGCGGGCGGTAGGAGCGGAGGTGGTTGTTTGTCCCACCAACGTAGCGCCCGATGACCCGCGCTCGTACTACTCGGTCGCCAAAAAACTGCACCGCGACATTCCCAATTCCATCTACCCCAACCAGTACGATAACCCGTCGAATGCCGTAGCGCATTACGATACCACCGGTCCCGAAATCTGGCGCGACACCGACGGCAAAATCACGCATTTTGCGGCCAGCGTTGGCACGGGCGGTACGATCAGCGGTACGGCAAAATTCCTGAAAGAGCAGAATCCCGGCATCTTCACGCTTGGTCTGGACACCTACGGTTCGGTATTTAAGAAATATAAGGAAACCGGCATTTTCGACCCCGGCGAGATTTATCCTTACCTGACCGAAGGCATTGGCGAAGATATTTTGCCCGAAAACGTCGATTTCAGCGTCATTGACCAGTTCGAGAAAGTGACTGACAAAGACGGGGCGATTATGGCCCGGCGACTCTCGCGTGAGGAAGGGTTGTTCATTGGCTGGTCGTGCGGCACCGCCGTGCACGGGGCGTTGGAGTGGGCCAAAGACAACCTGACCGATACCGATGTGATGGTGATTCTGCTGCCCGATCATGGTACGCGCTACCTCGGCAAAATTTACAACGATACCTGGATGAAGGATCACGGGTTTCTGGAAGATCGCGCCTTTAAAACCGCCCGCGACATTGTGCAACACAAAAACGGCGCGTCGCAACTGACCACGATTGGGTCTGGGGTGAGCGTGAGTCAGGCCATTCAGGTGCTGAACCGCCACGGTATTTCGCAGATTCCGGTAACAGATTCCGAAGGCCATATCGTCGGTAGCCTGACCGACAGCACCATCCTGAACCGGCTCATCGACGACCCGTCCGTCAAAGACTGTATGGTGAGCGCGATCATGGACAAACCCTTCAAATTCGTGGGACTTGACAATACCGTGGACGCCCTCTCCTCGCTCATCGACCGCGACAACAAAGCCCTGCTCGTCCGGGACGAACACCAGCAGGTCCACATCATCACCCAGGCTGATTTGCTGGCCGCTATGACGACCTAACTCAAACAGATTCTTTTCGATAAAGATATTGAAACCGTTTGGCAGAATACTACTGGTTAGAATTGGGTACTAATTCGGTAAAATCTGTCAACGCATTTGCACGATTCTTGGTTAAATTTGTAAGTACCGCCTAATCACCCTGTTTGCTCAGCTATGTTTATCTGGTCCAATACCCGGTTTCGTTATTCGTTGCTCACAGTTACGGCGGGCCTGTTCAGCGCGTCGGTCTGGCTGACGGCCTGCCAGTCATCAGTCGAGAAACCGGCTGATATTGTAGCTGCTGAAGCGAATCTGCCAGAGCGGGTTGACTATAATTTGCATGTCAAGCCAATTTTGTCGGATCGTTGTTTTGCCTGTCATGGACCGGATAAGGCCAAGCAAAAAGCCGGTTTGCGGCTCGACACGCCCGAAGGAGCCTACGAAGCCCTCGCCAAAAGTGGCCACCGCGCCGTAGTGCCGGGTAACCTGGCCAAAAGCGAACTCTTCCACCGAATCACCAGCACCGACCCGGAGGAGGTAATGCCCACACCGGAGTCGAACCTGACGCTGACTGCCACCGAAAAGGCCACGCTGCTACGTTGGGTCGAGCAGGGGGGCGAATACAAAGAACACTGGTCGCTGATTACACCCACGAAACCAGAGGTGCCGGAAGTAGCCGATGGCGGCTGGGCCAGAAATGATATCGACCGGTTTGTATTCGCCAAAGCCAAAGAGAAGGGACTGACGCTGAACACAGAAGCTGACAAGACGACCCTGCTCCGGCGCGTCACCCTCGACCTGACCGGTTTGCCACCCACTGTTGCCGAGGTTGATGATTTTTTGGCCGATAACAGCAAAAATGCCTATGAGAAAGTCGTGAACCGGCTCCTGCGCAGCCCGCACTATGGCGAACGGCAGGGTGCTGAGTGGCTTGATGTGGCCCGCTATGCCGACACGCACGGCTATCAGGATGACGGTCCGCGCACCACCTGGCCCTACCGCGACTGGATAATCCGGGCGTACAACCGTAACCTGAGTTTCGACCGGTTCATTACGTGGCAACTCGCGGGGGACCTGCTCCCGAACCCCAGCAAAGATCAGTTGGTTGCCACAGCCTTTAACCGGAACCACCAGCAGAGTCAGGAGGGCGGCATCGTAGACGAAGAGTACCGGACCGAGTACGTAGCCGACCGTACGGCTACGTTTGGCAAAGCCATGCTGGGTCTGACCGTAGAGTGTGCCCGCTGCCACGACCATAAATACGATCCTATTTCGCAGAAAGATTATTTTTCGCTGTTCGCGTTTTTCAACAGTAACAACGAGCGCGGGCAGATTCCGTACAATGGCGAAGCAGCCCCGACCATCACGCTGACTACGCCCGCGGTGGACGCGCAACTGGCATTCATCCAGAAAAAGCTGACGCCCCTTCAGCAGCAACTAAACGTAAACCGGCCCGATTATCAGCAGCGATTCGGTCGGTGGCTGGCCAGCAATCCGGCAGAAACGGTGAATCCTGACGCGGGTATGATTGCCCGGTATACGTTTGACGAAGCCAACCGCTCCGATATTGACGCGTTCGAAAAAGCAAAGAACGATCAGAAGAAGCTGGAGGAGACCAGAAAGAAGGCCGAAGAGGCCCGCGAAACTGCCCGGAGAAAACCCAATGACAAGACGCTCCCCAAGCCGGAAAAGAAAGAGCCGCGCAAGCCCAAAACGGCCGTTGAACTGCTGAAAGACCCGCGCAACGCCTTCGTCAATCTGGTGAATGATACCCTGCCTGCCCGGCTCGGTGGCGACTCGCAGAGTCTGCCCTATCCGGTACCGGGTCGTTTCGGGAAGGCCCGTTTTCTGCCCGGCGACAGCTTCATTTATCTACCCTCCGAACTGGGCGAGTTTGAGCAGAATCAGCCGTTTACCATCAGCAGCTGGTTCAAACTGGCCAAACCCGGTTTGTCTGGTACGCTCATGGGGCGCACTACCGGGCCGATGGATGGACAGCGGGGCTACCAGCTCGATTTACTGCCCGACGGTCGGCTGAAAGTGAACTTCAACCACGTTTGGCCCGCCAACTCCATTGACATTGAAACGGTAGGTAAGGTGCCGGTTAGCGCCTGGTTTCAGGTGGCTATTACCTATAACGGTACGGGCCGGGCCGATGGTCTGACGCTCTACTTTAACGGAAAACAAACGCCAACCCGGGTCATTGCCGACAACCTGAAACACAGCACGATCTGGGGTAAAAACAAGACCCACTGGGCGCAGCACGAGTTTTTCGTAGGCCGGATGCACGATTACTTCTACAAAGATTTTGCCGTCGATGAACTACGCCTGTACAACCGCTGCCTGACACCACTCGAAATGCCCCGCCTGGCTGGTGGTGGCGATATGGTGTCACAGACGTTGCAAACGCCCGTTGCCAAACGTAGCCCGGCGCAACGCACGGGACTGTACCAGTATTACGTTACGACGCACGATCTGGCTTACCGGACCGCTTTTGCTGAAGCGATGAAACTGCGTGGAGAAAAGATCATGCTCTATACCAACTCCGATCAGGTGATGGTGATGCAGGAGCAGAAAACGCCCCGCGTTACGCACCTGCTCAATCGGGGCGTGTACGATGCCCCCGGCGAGGTGGTAACGCCCGCCGTGCTCCATAGCCTGAAACCGATACCCGACGGAACACCGAAAAACCGGCTGGGCCTAGCCAAATGGTTACTCACCGTCGACAATCCGTTGTTTAGCCGGGTCATGGTGAACCGGATGTGGCAGCAGTATTTCGGGCAGGGGCTGGCCAAAAACAGCGACGACTTTGGCAATCAGGGTGCGTTGCCGAGCCACCCCGAACTGCTTGATTATCTGGCGGTTCGCTTCCGCGACGGCGACGGCCGGCCCGGAACGGTGGCATCGGCCAACCGGTGGAACGTGAAGGAAATGCACAAGTTCATCGTTATGTCGGCCACGTATCGGCAGTCATCGGTTGTGCCGGAGAAAAAACGGGAAGCTGACCCGGATAATATATTTCTGACACGCGGACCCGGCTACCGGATGGGGGCCGAGCAGGTGCGGGATAATGCCCTGATGGCAAGCGGCTTACTGAATCAGCAGATTGGTGGGCCAAGCGTATTGCCCTATCAGCCCGATGGCATCTGGGAAGCCTTAGCTACGCGAAACGCCGTAAAATACGAACGCGATCACGGCGACAGTCTGTACCGCCGTAGTATGTATACCATCTGGAAACGCTCGGCTCCCCCGCCGATGATGCTGAATTTTGATGCTGCCGAACGGCATACCTGTATTGTTCAGCGTCAGAAAACCAGTACGCCCTTGCAGGCCCTCGTTACGCTCAACGACCCGCAGTTTATAGAAGCCGCTCGGGTGCTGGCGCAGCGGGCTATGGCCAAAGGTGACCGGGGCGATAAACTGCTGATCGATGCCTTTAAGGCGATCATCAGCCGCCCCGCTCGCCCTCAGGAACTCGTTCTCATGCAGCAACTCTACGCCGAAGAACTGGCCGACTTCAAAAAGAACCCAAAACGAGCGCAGGAATTGCTGACAGTCGGCGAATACCCGGTTGATAAGAACCAAAACCCCGCCGAACTGGCCGCCTGGACCGTAGTGACCAGTACGATTATGAATTTTGACGAAGCGATTGTGAAGCGGTAGAATAGAGTTTTGTCATTCCGACGGAGGAGGAATCTCTTTGTAGTTAGTGGGTCTGTTGCTATATGGAGATTCCTCGTTCCTCGGAATGACAAAAACGCAAATGACAAAAGCTGATACCCAATACTATGGACATACAGGACGAAATACACGATCAACTGAGCCGCCGGAATTTTCTGGGGCAGGCGGGCGCGGGCCTCGGCACTGTCGCGCTGGCATCGTTGCTCAATCCGGGAAATCTGTTTGCGGGCCATCCGGCCGGGGGCTTGCTTACACCGGGCGAATCCACGCTGGGCGAATCCACGCCGGGCGAAAATCCCGCCGTAGGCAAGCCGCACTTTCCACCGAAGGTAAAGCGGGTGATCTACCTGTTTCAGAGTGGCGCACCGTCGCAGCTTGAACTCTTCGATTACAAACCCAAGCTCGAAGCCATGTGGGGGAAAGACCTGCCCGCGTCGGTACGTAACGGGCAGCGACTCACGGGGATGAGTGCCGGACAAAGCCACTTTCCGCTGGCCGCGTCGAAATATAAGTTTGCCGAGTACGGGCCGGGGCGCATGACCATCAGCGAGTTACTGCCTCACACGGCGCGGATGGCGGGCGATCTGACATTTATCAAGTCGATGAATACCGAGGCCATTAACCACGATCCGGCCATTACGTTCTTCCAGACGGGTAGTCAGCAGGCGGGCCGACCAAGTTTCGGCTCGTGGGTCAGTTACGGGCTGGGGTCCGACAATCAGAATATGCCTGCCTTTGTGGTATTGCTCAGCAAAGCCCGCGGGGGCGATCAGCCGCTGTACGCTAAACTGTGGAGTAATGGCTTTCTGCCATCGGTGCATCAGGGCGTCGTTTTTCGGTCGGGGCCAGACCCGGTATATTACCTGAACAACCCGCCCGGCATCGACAAAACCAGCCGTCGGCGGATGCTGGATTACCTGACCAAACTGCACCACGAACAGACGCAGCACGTGCTGGACCCGGAGATTAACAGCCGCATGGCGCAGTACGAAATGGCGTACCGGATGCAGACGTCCGTACCCGAAACGCTCAACATCAGCAAAGAGCCGGACTATATTTTCGATATGTATGGCCCCGACAGTCGCAAGCCCGGCACCTTTGCCGCCAATTGCTTGCTGGCCCGGAAGCTGGTTGAGAAAGACGTTAAGTTTGTGCAGTTGTACCATCAGGGCTGGGATCAGCACGGCAACCTGCCCAACGACATAAAAATCCAGACCGAAAGCGTGGATCAGGCGTCGGCAGCTCTCGTCACGGATCTGAAACAGCGGGGTTTGTTGGACGATACGCTCGTGATCTGGGGTGGTGAGTTTGGACGCGGACCCTACTCGCAGGGCAAACTCACCCGCGATAACTACGGGCGCGATCACCACCCCCGCGCGTTCTCGCTCTGGATGGCAGGTGCGGGCGTGAAAAAAGGCCTGGTTTATGGTCAAACCGACGATTTCGGCTATAACGTCGTGAAAGACCCGGTACACGTTCACGACTTTCAGGCCACGATTCTGCACCTGCTGGGCGTGGATCACGAGAAACTGACCTTCAAAAGCCAGGGCCGACGCTACCGCCTGACCGACGTACACGGTAAAGTTGTGAAGCCGCTGCTGGCATGAGTTACCGGCAGAAACTTATATCCTGTGATAGAAACCTAATTTGATGAGCCGATGGAAGCTACTGCTATCAAACTCCCCGATTCACTAACTGAAGACGAATTAGTGCGGATTCCGGCAAGCTGGGAAGAGTACGAATCGTTGATTGACGAGACACCCTACACCATTCAATTTTTGAACAATGAGATTATCATGAGTCAGGCTTCCCGTTCGCATGAGTCACTGGTGGGGTTGATCATCACACTGCTGGTCAATCATTTTCGTGACCAGGGAGACTACGACGTATTGGGTAGCAATGTAAAAATCGTTATTCCGGGCCGGGTCGGGGATTTCAATGCGGATGTGTCGGTCGTGAAAGAACCGATAAAGTACGGCTTTACTGCAAGCGGGGCCGTCTCAACTATGCGTATCGAGAATCCTGCAATCATCATAGAAGTTTTGTCTAACAGCACCCGCCGGTTCGACCTTAACGAGAAGCTGGAATACTACAAACAAATTCCGTCGCTACAACACGTCCTGTTTGTGGACCAGAATCGACCTTTTGCAACGACCTATTCCCAAACGGATGTGCCTGATGAGTGGCTCAATCACGATTATCATTCCCTCGATGCAACGGTACGGCTGGGTGAGCTGACGCTACCAATGGCAGAGATTTATCGCAAGACGGTATTTGACGCTTAAGTTAGGGTCCTGCTAACCATCTGGCCCGGTTCGGCGTTTACAGGGTAGTTGCCACCGTCTTCTGCATCTCGTATGGATTTCGTCGATTATTATAAAGTGCTGGGTGTTCCGAAAACTGCTTCGGACGATGACATCAAAAAAGGGTATCGAAAACTGGCCCGCAAGCATCATCCGGACCTAAATCCGAACGATGAGGAAGCCAACAAAAAATTTCAGCAGCTTAACGAAGCCAACGAGATTCTGAGCGATCCCGAAAAGCGTAAACAGTACGACCGCTATGGCGAAAAATACGGTAAAGACTGGCAGCACGGCGAGCAGTTTGAAGCCCAGCAACGTCAGCAGCAGCAACGCCGGTCGTCGGCATCGGGTGGCCCTGGTGCGGGTGGTGGTACAGAGTATGACTTCGGGGATGGGTTTGGTGGGGCCGATTTTTCCGATTTTCTCTCGTCCATGTTCGGCAGCGAAGGCCGGGCAGGGACGGGTCGTCGGCAAGCCAACTTCCGGGGGGGCGACTACCAGGCCGAGTTGAACCTGAGCCTGCGCGATGCTCATACCACCCATAAGCAAAATCTGAACCTCGATGGTAAAACCATTGGTATCACCGTTAAGGCGGGGGTTGAGAACGGCCAGAAAATCAAACTTGCCGGCTACGGCGCACCCGGTACCAACGGTGGCCCCAACGGTGATTTATACATTACATTCGTTGTGGCCGATGATCCACGTTATAAACGTAAGGGCAACGATTTGTACGTCGATGAGGAAATTGGCCTGTACACGGCGGTACTTGGTGGCGAAAAAATCATTGAGACGCTTGACGGAAAAGTAAAGCTAAACGTAGCCCCCGGTACGCAGACCAACGCCAAAGTCCGGTTGAAGGGTAAAGGTTTCCCGGTGTATAACCAGACCGACGTATTTGGCGATTTATACGTGCAGTGGCAGGTTCGTATTCCTACCAGCCTGACCGATGAGCAGAAGGAATTGTTCCAGAAATTAGCCGAGTTCTAAGCCATGACTACGAACCAACTCATCTCCATCCGCGATTTCTGCGTCTATAGTCACGTTGAAACCACGTTTATTACCCATCTTGAAGAGCGCGGCCTGATTCAAACGACGATTATCGAACAGACAAGCTACGTATCCTACGCACAGTTGCCCCGGCTCGAAAAATATGTCCGGCTCCATCAGGACCTGGCCATTCATCCCGACGATCTCGACGTGGTGAATGACCTGACCGAACGGATGGAAGATTTACAGCAGGAATTGACCAGTCTGCGCAACCGGTTGCTTTTTTACGAATCACGATAGAAGCGTACTTTGCGATATGACGATTCGACTATCGCTGCTTATTTCTCTTCTTTTTACAGTCCATATCCTGACGGCTCAACCCGCCAAACGCCCCCGCGACTACGGCATCCGGTTCGGGGTGCTGCCAACGGGTACGCTCAACGCCATTACCGACGTACCGGGCGTCCGGGTTGGACAAGTGACGATAAATCAGGGTAATAGCGTCAGGACGGGCGTAACGGCCATTGTGCCGCATACCGGCAATCTGTTCCAGCAGAAAAGCCCGGCGGCTATTTACATTGGCAATGGCTTCGGCAAACTCGCCGGTTATAGTCAGGTCGAGGAACTTGGAACCCTCGAAACCCCCATTATCCTGACCAATACGCTTAGTGTTCCCACTGCCGCCGACGCGCTCATTGACTATACCCTGGCGCAACCCGGTAACGAGCAGGTGCGGTCAGTAAACCCCGTGGTGGGCGAAACGAACGATGGGTTCCTGAACGGCATTCGCGGACGGCACGTAACGAAGCAACATGTACTGGATGCACTCAAAAACGCCAAAACCGGGCCGGTGGAAGAAGGCAACGTAGGAGCCGGTACGGGAACAGTATGTTTCGGCTTCAAAGGCGGCATCGGTACGTCGTCGCGCAAGTTGCCAGCATCGTTGGGGGGTTATACGGTGGGCGTTTTGGTGCAGACGAATTTTGGTGGCGTGCTGCAAATTGCCGGAGTGCCGGTGGGTGTAGAGTTGGGCAAGTATTCGTTTAAAGAAAAGCTCGACGGGTCGTGTATGATGGTGGTGCTGACCGATGCCCCGCTGGATGCCCGCAACCTGAAACGGCTGGCCAAACGCGCGTTCATGGGCCTGGCCAAAACGGGCGGTATTGCCTCCAACGGTAGTGGCGATTACGTAATTGCGGTCTCGACGGCCTTCCAAATCCCCAACGAAACAACTAATACGCTCGACACGCTGCAAGTCCTGCGCAACGACAACACCTCGCCCCTGTTCATGGCCGCCATCGAAGCCACCGAAGAAGCGATCATCAACTCGCTCTTTGCCGCCAAAACCATAACCGGCGACGCCGGACACCGCGTAGAGGAGTTGCCGATTCAAAAAGTGATTGAGCTGCTCCGAAAAGCGGGACAGGCGCGGTAAGAATCTAACCCCGCTTCATGGCCACGCGTCCCAGCATTACGGCCAGCCCCGCAAAGGCCAGCGCACCCAGTAGCATGTAGCCACCTTCGCCCAGCACACTGGCCAGCGTGGGTTCGAGTGTCAGACTGGCCAGCGCGTTGAAAATACCGTCGTTTACCGACAGCAACGCCACCGCTACGCCCGCCAGCGCACCACCCGCTACCAGGCCAGTGGCAAACAGATTGCCGCTACCCAGATCCGGGTCATCGTCAATTCGGTTCGTGCGCTTCTGATTCCAGTCAACAATCGACTTGACGAGGCCACCGGCAAAAATGGGTAGGGTTGTGGATAGCGGCAGATACAGCCCCACCGCAAAAGCCAGCGCACTGACGCCCACCAGCTCGAACACGAACGCGATGAACGCACCAACCAGCACAAACTGCCAGTCGAGGTTGAACGATAGCAGACCCTTGATGAGTGTGGCCATAAGCGTACCCTGTGGAGCCGGAAACTTGTCGGAACCGATGGCATGCGTAATGCCTTGTGCCACCAGATCGGGCGTGGGCGAGTCCAGAAT
>JACMPG010000034.1 GCA_014377625.1 Spirosoma sp. | reverse complement strand
GTCAGGAAAAGCAAAAAGCCACCAGACTCAAACAGGTAGAGCGAAAACTTCACGCGCTTCAATTAACTCAAGAGGAGTTAGATGGCTTATTCCGAAAGCACTCATTGTCAGCTACATAGAATTGGGTTGTACAGAAAAAGCCTTGAGCATTTTCAGTCGAGCAACCTGACACGTCGGTATGATTTCGTGCAGAGTCTATCCGACGAATTCGCGGTTGAAACGCTGTGTCTGGTGTTGGGCGTAAGCCGAACAGCCTACTACCGATACCAGCGCGGGCATTCGTATCAGCTAACGCCCGAAAAGGAAGATAAAAAAGCATTGGTGGAGCGGGTATTTGGGGAACACAAACGGCGGTATGGAAGCCGCCGGATTGTTTCTCAACTCCAAGACGAAGGCCATAAAGTAGGTCGTCAGCAGGTGAGGGCATTGATGAAAGCGGCTGGTTTACAGCCTATTTAGCCCAAATCGTTTGTACCTCGTACTACCGACAGCAATCATACCAAAGGGTATTGGCCTAACTTGTTGCTAGACTTGCCTTTTCCAACGGGTCCCAATTTGGTCTGGGTGAGCGACATCACCTACCTGCCATTGGCCAACGGCGAGTGGGCTTATTTAGGAGCCTGGATGGACCTGTATTCGCGTCGGGTAGTGAGTTGGCGGGTTGATGACAACATGGAGGATGCGCTGGTGATCGTGCCGCTGCGCACTGCACTCCAAGTACGTCAACCGACGAGTGGGTTGATCGTTCACTCGGACCGTGGCGGTCAGTACGTATCGAATGAGTTGCACGAACTGGTAAGTTTGTGGCGTATCAGGCCCAGTATGAGCCGGGCCGACGATCCTTACGACAATGCGTTTGCTGAGTCGTTCTGGAGCCGCCTGAAGGCGGAACTATTGGAAGGTGGCTGTTTTCTGAACGTGGACGATGCGCGTACAGAAGTATTTGAGTACATTGAATGCTACTACAATCGGGTGCGAAAACACTCGTCGCTGGGCTATAAAAGTCCAGAACAGTTTGAAAATGAGCATCACACTAAACTTGCAAATTTAGTGTGCCGATAAACCGGACCACCCCACAGAACTCAGAAGTGGTAAAGGAAAATGAATTTAAAGGGGTCCTGAGGCTGTCTGAAATCCGCAGCATTACCATCCGACACGACGGTTCGCCCAAAAATTTTGGCGAGACTTACGACAACTGGGATTTGCAAGCAGTTTCCATTTCGCTCGTTTCAAACGACAGTGGTGAATTCCTGAACATCTACAACTCGGCCAACGACCGCAACCGCTCCAATTTCGTACAACGCTTCACCGGTGACCGGCGCAGTATCACGCTGTACCGCCAACGCACCCAGGGCAACTAATAGACCCGGTTAAGGTTGCCACTGTATCGCATCAACGGCAACCTCAGCCGGGTCTATTAGTTGCTCATTCCCTACTATTCACTTCACCCTCACCTTATTAGTATGAAAACATGGTGCCATATGGTTGTCGCTCTACTTTGGCTTTTCACAGCCAGCGCAGCGGCTCAACTGGCTGTTGATGGACAGCTTGCTTTTCAATCCGCGAACCGAGCCACTCCCGAAAATCCGCGGGTTTCTACCGCTGATACCCGGCCTGTGATTGCATCGGGCCGAACCACCTTCGAGCCAACACAACACGGGTTCAAATTCTCGAACGGCTTTCAGTCCGAGTTTCTCGATGCCCGTTCCGGGGGCCTTTGCGGGGGTATGGCTTATGCTGCCCTCGACTATTTCAAAGCCAGGCGGGCTGTGCCAACCCAATACTGGAAACCTGCCAATGGTACCCCGCTTTACAATTATATCTATGACCGCCAGCGGCATAGCCTGGAAAACTCAGCAGACAAGTGGGCTGAATTCGGGAGTAACGTCTTCGGTCATCGCAACCGGGAGTTTTTTAACTGGGGGCTGCAGCAAACCAACGGCGGGCGGGTTGCCGAGCTGAAAAGCGAGATCGACCAGAGCCGTCCCGTCCCGCTTGGGCTTTACAAGGGGGGTACGGGCAGTACCGGCGACCATCAGGTACTGGCCATCGGCTATGAACTGGGCGACCGACCGGAGAGCCTGGTCATTCTGATCTATGACTCCAACCACCCCGGCAAGACAATGGAACTCGTGCCGGATGTGGCGCAGGGACATTACCGCTATAGGGTTTCGCCGTATAATGAAACCTGGATGGCCTATTACGTGGATCGAAAACATCAGGCTTATCCACTGCCAGCCGTAACGAATTATGAGTTTGCCAACGGTGGGTTGGTCAAAAATCTGCTGCTGAGATTGCATACCGGAATAGATGATCTGCGGGGTGGCAACGACAATATCAATCTGACTATCAGCTACCGAACCCGGCCACCACAAGTCCTCAACAATATTAATCAGGGCGGCAACTGGATTCAGAAATACGAAGAATGGGTGCCAATCACGCTGGCCCGCCCCGTCAGCCGCGACGAAATCATGAACCTGACTTTTAACTGCACCTTCGGCGGTGGCATTGGGGGCGACAACTGGGATATGCAGGCACTGACCGTGAAAGTGCTGGACGGATCAGAAGGCCAGGATCGGGTCTTGTTCAACCGGGGCGGCACGGAAGCCAATCCGCTGTTCCGCTTCACTGGTGACCGGCTCCCGTTTACAGCGCAAACCAGGGCGGGACTTCGTCCGTACACGGTAAAGATTACCACCGGCGGGGACGATTTGCGCGATGGCAGCCAGGCGTTTTTCCGGCTCAATTACCGAAACGGCAATAAGTCACAGGAATTTCCGCTCAACGGCAGTACGCAGTGGAACAACTTCAGCACTCAAACGGTGGTAGCTGATCTGGGTGCTTCGATCACGCCGGAGATGATTTTCGGCATTACGATCCGGCACGATGGGGAACCACGCCGGTTCCCGGACGGCTACGACAACTGGGACATAGGCCGTGTTCAGGTCATGGACGAAGGCGGAACCGTTTTGCTGGATAAATCAGGCACGCCACTCATCCGGTTTACGGGCGCGCAACGGGAGCAATTCTGGCGACGCTGACGAATTTAGAGAAACCTAAACGTTGACAAAATCATGAAATCTTTTTTCGTGTATTGCCTTTTCGCGCTGTTGCCGGTTGGCGCACCGGCGCAGACCATCGAGACCGACCGCATACCAGGCGGGATGCGGGGGCCCTATTGTCTGAATGTCCATCAAGGTGGTGATCTTGACTTTGGCGGTACACCGGAGTTTACGGCCGTAGTGTACGTCCAGGTATCGGCAGACCGGAAGCGGGTCGAGTTGGTAAGTTCGCTGCGCGGGTATGAACCGCGCAATGACCAGTCTTGGGGCACAGGGGTGGGGATCGAGTATCTGTGGCAAGCCCCGCCGGGGGCCACGTTTCGGAAATTGGTGAAGGTGTATTCGGACGGAAATAGGCAGCAGGGAAACAAGTTTTATTTGGAATGGCGTAATTATACGGTGACAGGCCAAGCCGAAAACCAGATGACAAAGCCTCCGCTGGCCGTGAAACGATTCTACATCGTAGCCGACGTGCCGGGGCCGGACATTACACCGGGAGACAACCCCGATTGCAGCCAGAAAGCCAACGCCCGCTTCGAGCTGTATGACTACGAGGTCGAATACGAAATGCCCGCTGCGGCCCCGGCCCCACCACCCCCGGCCAAAAAACAGTCTGCCAGCTCCGGCTCAACCACACCCCCGCAAAAGGCCAGCCCGACGGCAGTCGCTACCGGCTCGATCAACAAAAAGACTGTCGTCCTCAACTACGGACAGCCTTCGGTGCGGGGCCGCGATGCCTGGACCGCTCTATCGCCCTACGGCAAAATCTGGCGCACAGGAGCCAACAACGCTACCACCATCCGGTTTAGCCGCGATGTGCTGGTCGAAGGCAAACCCATCCCGGCCGGTACCTACGCCTTCTTCACCATCCCCGGCCCCGACCGCTGGACGCTGATCTTCAACCGAACGGCTGACCAGTGGGGTACATATGATTACAATCCGGCTGAGGATGTGGTGCGGGCGCTGGTCAACAGCCACCCGCACGACTTCACCGAGCAACTGACGTTCAACGTATTATCAAGCGGAGTACAACTGCTCTGGGCGGATAAAGAAGTGTTTTTCCGGGTCGATTGATACCTGCCAACACACCACACCAAATGACCAGCTCCCTAACTAACAACGACGACTATGAAGAACCTGCCGGTCCTATTTCGCTGCTGATCTGGCGGCTGCTGGTGAGTTTGCCGTTCATCTACACGGTCCTGGTCTATATCTCGCACCTGACCCCCTGGCCGGTTCAACGTAGTCCGGGTATAGCTGCCAGGGGTCCGTCGTTCTTCATGTTGGCTGCGGCTATGCCCTGGGCTTGTGTCATGCAACCGGAACGGCAATGGACCTGGGTCGGCCGCACACTCGGTGTGTACGTCGGCTACGCTTTTTTTACGTTGCTTTGTTTGGTGCTGGGGTCAGCAGTGGGTATCCGGCCCCAGCCGCTGCGTCTGAGTGTCACCCGGCAGGACAGCCTGCGGGTGCTTGAAGCCAGCGTACTGGCCGACAGCACGTTCCGGGAATATTACCGCGACCAATGCCCCGAGAGCTACCGACCTATGTCCATCTACCTGTTTTATAACGGCAACTGTCTGCAGATTGGAAACCTCCATACCTCGATCGGTAGCAGTCCCAATCTGCGGCCCGGCCCCATCCTGCCGGGCGTGGACACGACGATTGCCCCTCTGCCCCGGCTGTTGGCTATTCGGTACGTATTGGGGCGGTGCGGGCTGAAAGGGATCGAGCGGGACGGGGCACGGGTGGTATTTGTCGAATTGCTGACGGCCATGCGAAACCCCCTCTATGCCGATGGTGTCCTGCGCGGCCCCGCCCGCGCGCCGGAATCGCTGCGAATCAGAAGCCGCTACCTGCACGTCAGTCGGTACGAATCAATCGGCAACGGCTGGTATTTTTTTGAGGTCAATGGCCTGTCGCAAAGTGACAAACCGGAATCCGGTTGAGCATTACCGCACTCATTTTTAGTGAGATACAAAAAAACTGATTAATCCCGCTGAGACACACTTACTACGCAGCCTTATCCGAAAACGGCTACCGGAACCCGCCACACCGACGAACGACTGACTAACTGGAGCTACGAATAAAAACGGCTGAAATTTTACGTAAACGCGCAATGATCACCCTATTCATCATCTTCTGGATCATTATCCCCGTCGTGTTGATCTACCAGAGCTACCAGGAATCGAGGCCCTACATCGCCGACGACCCCACGCTGGCTCCTGGCTACAGCCGCCTGTTGCTGGGCTGGGGCCTGGTACTGACCCTGATTACACTGACCGCTATAGTTCAGCTTCAGGGCCACCTGGAGGCCGACGGCTCGTTCAGTCTACCCAGGCGCGACATACCCCCCAATCCGATGTTACAGGGTTTGTTTGGTGTTTGGGTGGTGCTGTTGGCCGTCGGTTCGTGGTGGGTCTGGCGGGGCAGTGGGGCCAATTTTATGGCCCGGCATCCGGGCGTAGTTCGGTTGCGGGTACGCGCTCCTTTCCCGGTTCGGGCTTTAACCGCCCGTTACCCGGAGCGCGTCAGCCCCAAAGAGGTGCGGCAGGCGTGGAGCTTTTTGCTGGCGATGACTGGTATCGCACTGATGGCGATGTGGATAATCGGGAGGGTGGTTTAAGATTAGATAAGGTTTCCGATAACGTGTGACACGGACGCGCAGCTAAACGAACTGTGAAACGTAGGTCTTAGGTGCAAAACGGGACCAAAATGAAAATAGGATATCTAATCAGGCACTTTTAGATTAAAAATGGCCTCCAGGTTGAAGCGGGACGTTTTATTTTTGAGCAGTTTATTGAAGTCATACTCCCCTTGCAGGTTGACGTGTTGCCAGACGACGGCCGTGCCTTGCCGAATGGCATCAACCAAGGCCTCGATTTCACCCTGCTTAGTCAACTGGCTCATGAGCTGCGACAGATATAGATAATTCCAGACGATGATCGCATTCTGAATCAGTCGCCGGGCATGAACAATCTTTTCCTGATCCTCTTTCAACCCAACTGAAAACTCCTGGTTGTTCCCAAAGAATACCGCTTTGCTGAACCGATTGACCAATTCAATCCGGCTCAATTGCTTTTCGATGGCCTGTTGAAGAGCCAGATCATCGAAGTAACGTAGAATAAAACCCGACTTGATAATCTTGCCATACTCCTTCAAGGCCTGTTGGAGAGGATTCTGTCGGGCGTAGGAACTTAGTCGTTTGAAGATGCGGTAGGCAGTCGTCTTGCCTGATTTCAGGGTGACCATCAGTCGCAAAATATCCTCCCACTGAGCGATGATAAGGTCGGTATCAATCCGGCTATCGGGCAGCAGCGGGTAGCTCCGCTGAGCATACTCACGCCTGGTATTCATCGTGTAAATCTGCTGACTACCAACATCTTTGATACGCGGAGCGAACAATATGTCCAGCAAGTTCATCACCCCAAAAATAACTTCTGAATACCCACCGGTATCCGTAGAGTGGATCGTGCTGCGAATGGCGGGGTTATTCAGATGGATGTCGATCACATACGGAGCCTCCCGCTCGGAAGCACTGTGGACTTGCAACAGTATATTGGAGATTTTTTAGGCGGTCATTGAGGAAGTGTAAAGATAAGATTCCTGTTGACTGGGCGTGCGGTAATTCAATACTGAATGCTTCCGTCGGCGGTTGTACCAACCCTCGATATACTCGAAG
>JACMPG010000303.1 GCA_014377625.1 Spirosoma sp. | reverse complement strand
CCCCTGCACCGGGGAGAGGGACTTACACCCTCACGATTACCAAGTTGTCAAACCCTGATTGTTAGTCAGGTTTGCCGCCCATCCCTTACTTGCGTAATTTCGGGCGAACGAATCGCACACATCCTCCCCCGCCTAAAGGCTTGGGGATTCCCTTAATTGGCCTGTCATGCCCGACAGGGAGAAATGCAGTATGTTTTTAGCCGCGTTAACGTCTCTGTCGTGTATGCTTCCACACTCAACACATACCCACTCTCTTACCCCAAGCCCGCTTAGTCCACGCGGGCCGCTCTTTGTGGAGCAGTCCGAGCAAGTCAGAGTTGAGAACTTTTCGTTCACCTCTTTGTATTCCGACGCAAGCGCAATCGCTTTGTATTTAAGCATCAATTTGAGGTCGGCCCAACCAGCGTCCGAGACGCTTTTAGCCATGCGTGTTTTCTTTAGTTTGGAACTACTCACATTGCCTACTACGATCTTGTCATACTCGCGCACGAGCCGCGTAGAAGTCTTGTGGTTCCAGTCTTTACGTTTGTTTTTGATCTTGGCGTGTAGGGCCGTGATGCGCTTTTTCTTACGAACGCGTTGGGCTTTTGCCAGTTGCACCTCGAACAATTTGGTCAGCTTTTCCCGGCTCAACTCCACACCGTCGGATAGTGTAGCGATTGTTTTCAGGCCCAAATCTACGCCTACCGACTTACCCGTTTTGACGCGGCCTTGATCGGCTTGGGCCCGCCCCCCCGGCTCCATTACAAAGTTCACGTACCAATGGCCCTGTGCATCCTGCGAGAACGAACCAAACCGAACGATACCCTCAATGGGACGTGACAACCAGAACCGGAATGAGCGACCGCCGTAGGTGACAGAATCGCCATTCACTTTCACGCCCGATGCTTTGAAGGGAATCCAGCCAAGCGACCGTTTGCGACTGCGCCAGTTGAGTTTTACCCGCTTAAACTGCTTACTCGATTTGGCGTATTCCTCACACACCGCCTGAACCGTTTGCGAGTGCAAACCAAGTTCTTTGGCACAACCGGCAGAGAGTTTGTTGAGGTCGAACGCAGAGAACGTTTTGCGAAACTTAGACCAGCGTTCAATGTTGGACTGATTAACAAAGTTCCAGACAAAGTTTACCGAATAGCTCATCTTCGTCAGGTGCTTGCCCGATGTTGAGTCTTTGATCCGGTATTGGTACGTTGTTAGGTTCATTACACAAAGCTAATACTTTTCGCTAACCGCGACGGCGGACCGTTTACAACATGAAACAACTCGAAAAGTCTCGCAGTGCTACTTACAATTTAGGCTACCACATCATTTTTTGCCCCAAGTACCGTCGGCGGGTTCTGGTTGGTGCTGTTGAGGTCAGACTCAAGGAGATCGTGCTTGAGGTAGCCAAAGAAAACGACTGGCAGATAGCCACATTGGAAGTAATGCCTGACCATATCCACCTCTTCGTGAAGGTCACACCGATGGACAGCCCGGCCAATATCGTGGCCCGTATTAAAGGGCGTAGCTCGTTTGTGCTACGCAATGAGTTTCCAGACTTGAAAACCCGGCTACCGTCTCTTTGGACGCGCTCGTACTATGTAGAGTCGATAGGGAGTATTTCGGCAGAAGCTATTACCCAGTACATTGACAATCAGAAAAAACGTTAACAGACCTTACGCATTCGCGTCGGTCCGCCGATGCGGTCGCTTACATCCCCTACCTAAAGGCGAGGGGTTTTCGCTACATCATCATAAAAATCCCCGCTGAGTCTGACTCGGCGGGGATTTTTAGTTTATGTCAGGAACGCCTACCAGAGCAATCCTTTGGATGCCAGCGGGTAGATGAAGTGGTAGACAATATAGGAGAGTAACAGCAAAGTCAGGCCGCCGAGGGCAGTTGTATGATCAATGGATACACTGGACTTTCGGGTGGGGCGGCTTGCGCGCCAATCGCGTTGTGTGGTGTGTTTCATAGTTTCACGTTGGTATGTAGTTAAGATGTTGTTGCAAATTTGCGACCACTCAGCTTGTCATAACAGCGTGAAAACCCGGAATCTGTTTCGTGCGTACAACTACCTGACTGTGAACAGCCACCCAGGCGTATACGGCTCAAACAGTAACAGCCAAATTGCAGAAAGAATGAAATTACCAGAAGAGTCGTGTAGTAATAACTCCACAGGTTGCTACTGATTTTCTACGCTTCACTCCCAGCGCAGGGCGTCAATCACATCTGACGCAATCATGCCCACCTGCCCATGCCGTTCGGCTACCCGGTCGCCCGCCAGACCATGCGCATACACACCCAGCACAGCCGCTTCGACCGGGTCATACCCCTGCGCCAGCAACGCAGTCAGGACTCCCGTCAGTACGTCGCCGGTGCCGCCGGTGCTCAACCCGGGATTACCGGTAGCGTTAAAATGCACCTCGCCATCGGGGGTGGCAATGGCCGTATGCGCCCCTTTCAGCACGACCACGACGCGGTATTTTTGGGCAAATTCGCGCAGTATGGCCAGCTTTTCGTAGTCATTTTCCCACGGCTTCGTAAGCCGTTCAAACTCTTTCGGGTGGGGCGTCAGGATACTATTGGGCGGAATTTGTTCGTATAGTTCCCGGTTTTCAGACAGCAGGTTCAGTGCGTCGGCGTCGATGACCATCGGGCTTTTCATAGTCGGCAACAGTTCCCGCAGCATCGTCAGCGTATCGTCTGCTTTGCCAATGCCGGGGCCGATACCAACGGTAGTATAATCAGCCGGGGCAGGGCCGTCGATGGTGGGTTTCCCCGACAGAATGCATTCGTCCTGATCGGGCACACACATGGCTTCGGGTACGGCAGTTTGCAGAATAGTGTAGCCACAGCCCGGCGTCTGCACCGTGAGCAACCCCACGCCCGACCGCAAACAAGCCCGCGTACTCAGCACAGCCGCCCCAATTTTACCGTAGCTGCCCACCATCAGCAAGGCATGACCGTAGGTGCCTTTGTTAGAATATTGATCGCGTTTGCGCAGCAGCAACCGGGCTTCGTGCGGCTGAGTGACGTAATAGGGCGTACTGGCTTTATCGATAAACCGTTTATTGAGCTGTATATCAATCAGATGCCACTCTCCCACGAACCATCCATTTTTCGGCAAGACAAACGCGAGTTTGGGTAGTTGAAAGGCTACGGTGTAATCTGGTTCAAGAATAACATCGTCGGCCCCGTTGGGCTGGTCGGTGTACAAACCGCTCGCAATGTCGACCGAAACGACCGTGGCCGGAGCGCGGTTAATGGCTTCGATAGCGGCCCTGACAATACCGTCTGCCGGGCGAGATAAGCCCGAACCAAGTATGGCATCAATGACCACCTCATCGTGGCGAAGCGTCGGTATATCGTGCGACAGTTCGACGTACCGCACTTCTTCGGTCAGGAGTTTGAGCCGCCGGTGGTTGTGCATAAAATCGTCCGATTCTCGGGGAGCGTACCGAACTACGTAGACCTCAACCGGGTAGTTGCGTTCCAGCAACAGCCGGGCAATGGCCAGACCATCGCCCCCATTATTGCCTAGTCCGCAAAAGATTTTGGTCCGTTTTTTAGGATCAAACCGGTCTACGTACCAGTCTACAAAGGTGAGAGCAGCCCGCTCCATGAGGTTAATGGGCGCGATGGGTTCGTGCTGAATGGTGGCCTGGTCGAGGGCGCGAATCTGGTCAACGTTAAGAATTTTCATGAAATGGGTTAAACAGCCAACTGGGTAATTTTACAAAAGTATTTTCTGTGGGCTAAAAATTGCTATCTTTGCGGCTCATTTCGCAGATAGTTAGGCGATTTATACACGGTCATGAGCGATTTAATCAAATTAGTGGAGGCAGACAATGCGCAGCGTCGCACCGAGTTGCCCACGTTCCGGGCGGGTGATACGGTGAACGTACACGTCAAAATCCGCGAAGGAAATAAGGAACGCATTCAGATTTTTACCGGCACGGTCATCCAGCGTCGGAACCCGAACAGCGCTGGCGAGACGTTTACCGTCCGCAAAATCTCCAACGGTATTGGCGTAGAGCGGATTTTTCCCTTGCTTTCGCCCAACGTTGACAAAATCGACGTAGTTCGTCTGGGTAAAGTACGCCGGGCACGGTTGTTCTACCTGCGCGGTCGTCAGGGTAAGGCAGCTCGTGTAAAGGAGCGCAAAGCCAAGCCGGTAGCAGTAGCCGCTTAAACGCGCCCTGCTCACCAATCATCAAAAGCTGCCCATTGGGTGGCTTTTTTATTTTTACAGCTTTATGTTTCTATCATGACCATCAACTTCTCAAAATATCAGGGTACCGGCAATGATTTCGTCCTGATCGACGACCGCACCGAAACCTTCCCCACCCACAATCAGGCTCTTATTGCGCACCTCTGCCACCGCCGGTTCGGCATCGGGGCCGACGGGCTGATTCTGTTGCAAAACGACCCCGAATTTGACTTTCGGATGGTGTACTTCAACGCCGACGGGGCCGAGGGCAGTATGTGCGGCAACGGTGGGCGGTGCATTGTCCGATTTGCGCACGATTTGGGTCTGTTCGAGTCAAAAACCCGCTTTGTCGCCGTCGATGGCGAACACCTGGCTGAAGTACGGGAGGACCAGGTCTATCTAAAAATGGGCGATGTGCCGGGCATCGAAGACCGTGCCGGACTGACGTTTCTGAATACAGGTTCGCCCCACGTTGTTCGTTTCGTAGAAAACTTAGATTCCTTCGACGTAGTGACCGACGGTCGCCGGATTCGGCACGACGATTCGTTTCAGCCGGGCGGTACCAACGTCAACTACGCAGAGTTGACTGACAACAATACGCTGTTTGTCAGAACATTTGAACGGGGCGTTGAAGACGAAACCTTTTCCTGCGGTACGGGCGTCACGGCGGTAGCCCTGGCTGCGCACCGGCAACGCAATGTATCCTCTCCAGTGCCTGTTCGGACTATCGGCGGTAGCCTGCGCGTATCGTTCACGGCCCTGCCCGGCAGCGGCTTTGACAACGTGTACCTGATTGGTCCGACGCAGCGTGTGTTTGGCGGCACAATAACCGTTTAGGTTGAAAGTGAGTTGTAGGGATTGAATACAACACCCCAAGCTAATTTTCCCAATGATTATCTACAAAAACAACAGTTGGTTTGCCTCTATCTACCATTTTCATACCGGCTCCACGTCTCGCGCGCTCCTCAGGCGCGTACTACTCATTCTGGTATATGTAACGGCTGTCACCGTTGGTGAGCTTAACTTTTATGACCTGACCCTTAAAGACACGCCCTCCTCGTTTTTGAGTGCGCTGGGAATTCTGCTGAGCTTATTGCTGATTTTTCGGACCAACACTGCCTACGACCGCTTCTACGAAGGCCGGACAGCCTGGGGCGCCCTTATCAATAATACCCGTAATCTGGCTATTTATCTCGACGCAGTTCTGCCCAATAACGACAAAGAAAATCGACTGTTTTTCGCCAGAACTATTGCCAATTTCTCCTTCGCCGTACGCAATCACCTACGAGATATGCAAACGCTGGACGACATTGAAGACACGCCCATGAATAACCAGTACAGCACAAGCCACAACGACCTGAGCCGGTTTGATCATAAACCTGCCGGGGTATCCAATCAGATTCGGGTTCGCATAGAAGAACTGCATCACAACGGGCTGCTGGATATCTCGCAGCACATCAACGTCAATGGCTACGTGACCAGCCTGATGGACGTGTGCGGTATTTGCGAACGCATCAAAAGTACCCCCATACCGTTTTCGTACCAGTTTTTTATCCGGTTATTTATCATGCTGTACGTGGCCGTACTCCCGTTTATTGTCATTGATGCGTATGGTTATCTGACCATTCCAGCGGTAGTATTGACTTCGTATATTCTGGTTGGGCTGGAGATGATTGGTGAAGAGATTGAAGAACCGTTCGGCATGGAGCGTAACGACTTGCCAATGAGTCAGTTGGCTCAGCTAATCCGGGTTAATGCCCATGATATTTTGCAGATTTCCCTGCCGCACGTCGAGAAAGTGGCCGCCAAACCAGGCTTTGTGGTCGTGAGTTAGTCGGGGTTGTCGATGATGCCGCCGTGCAGGTGGTAGATGGTTTTGACATCGCTTTCCCTGTACCTGATTGACGACCAGATGCACCCGAATTTACGCGACTATTTAATTTGACAGACCTGGTAGTGTTGGATAAATATACATATTTTTGTTTGACCTGCACCGTACCAAAATCCTCTTCCGCCAACTACCATGCGCGTCTGTTTTTACTGGATAATCTGTTTAGTCGATCTGCTTACCATCACGGCTACCCACGGTCAGACAACACCCTTCCAACAGCTTGAAAATCAGGTATATACGAACAACAATCGGCTACAGTACAAAAAATCGCAGGCCCTGCTGTTGCCCATTTTAGACAACCCGGCCTACACTACCAACGAGCGGTATCAGGCGGCTGTGCTGCTGTCGTACACCTACAAACGGCTGGGCGACTATGAATCGACGCAGCAGTATCTGGAAACCGCCGGGCAGCTTACCCCCAAAACCAGCCGCCCCGACTCGAATATGGCTCAGATTCGGGCGCAACAGGCGTTGGCCTATTTCGACGTTCATGCCTATGCTAAATCGGCTGGCCTGATGCGGGCACTGGAACAAACCCGTTTCCGCTACATCGACCGGGAAAACCGGGCCAAATTAAGGCATCAGCAGGGGTATTTGTTGTTTTTGGACAAGTGCTACCCCGAAGCCGAAGCAACCTACGACCGGGCCATGACCGACCTGCGGGTGGCCTCGCCCTGCGACATGCCCATGATCCTGGTCAAGAAAATGCAGCTCTATGCTGCCATGAACGACATGGACCGGGCCCTGGCTGCCCTGCGGGAATCGAACCAATACGCCGATTCGTGCGACATTATCAAATACCAGATTTATGCCTACGATGAACTGAAGGCTATTTACAAAAGCCGCAACGACCCGGCGGGCGTGACCCAAACGATAGGCCTGCTCGATTCGCTGAACAAAGTTTACGCCCAGGCTGAGAACATCGCGGAGCTGCATAGTCAGCGCGAAACTATGGAGCGGCAGAACCACAGTCGGCAACTCGCCACCGAACAAACGCGGCTGAGCTTTAGCTTAGTCGGCGTTGGCGGCCTGTTGCTGCTGGCTACCATACTCGGCGTAATCCTCTACCTGTACCGCGCCCGGCAGACCCGTTTAGAAGCAGAACTGGCCCGAATGAAAGCCGAACTGAGAGCGGTAGTGACCCAGGCGCAGGCCCTCCCCTTTACCAACCCCGTCCCACCGGCCCGGTTCGTGCTGGTCGACCTGCCCCAACCGATGCTCCCGGCCCGGCCCAACTCCGGGGAACTCTCGGACCGACAGCGCGACGTACTCGATGGCATTGTGGCCGGACTGACCAATAAAGAAATTGCCGATAAGCTGTTTGTTTCCGAAAACACGGTGAAGTACCACGTCAAAAACATCTACCAGCTCCTGGCCGTCAAAGACCGGGTAGACCTGCTGGTTAATTTGAATAATAAATAGCTGTACAGAACCTGAAGGGGCGAAAAGCAGACTATCCGACGAGGTAGTCTGCTTTTTTTATGAAAAAATGGCCGAATGACCGAAGAACTACCCCTAAGGATAGGACCGGGGCCGGTGGCAGTCCATAAGTTTGACCCGTTGTACAGCATCTGACGACGATGCGATTACGACCAATCAACCAGTCACGTATTTCTATTTCTTCTTCCCCAACACAATCTATGCGTTTCAACTTTTTACCCACTTCACTCCTCACGGGCGCGGCTCTGCTCTTCGCCCTGACTACCGCCAACGCCCAGAACGGCTCGGTCGTTGTTCCCCAGACCAGTTCCGGCTCCCTCGGCATCAACACCGACGGCTCATCCGCCGATGCCTCGGCCCTGCTCGACGTCAAAAGCACCACGCAGGGCGTACTCGTGCCGCGCATGAGTGCCCAGCAGCGCGGCCTTATCGGCAGCCCCGCCACGGGTCTGCTCGTGTACCAGACCGACGGAACGGCGGGGTTCTATTTCTACAACGGCACGGCCTGGACCTCCCTGAGCAGTGCCGGGGCCACCGGCCCGCAGGGCCCGCAAGGTATCAAAGGCGATATGGGTACGCCCGGCCTGACGGGTGCTACCGGCCCACAGGGACCCCAGGGAATCAAAGGCGATGCCGGGATTGCCGGAGCGACTGGCCCGCAAGGTATTAAAGGCGATAAGGGCGACACGGGTTTAACGGGAGCTACCGGCCCGGTGGGTGCTACGGGACCGGTAGGCCCAACCGGTGCTAATGGCCCGGCAGGAGCGACCGGTCCCATCGGTTTGACTGGCCCGGCTGGACCAACCGGTGCAACGGGTGCTAATGGCCCAGCCGGGGCAACTGGTCCAATCGGTTTAACTGGACCAGCCGGACCAACAGGACCGCAAGGTATAAAGGGTGACAAAGGTGATACTGGCTTAACAGGAGCAACCGGCCCAGCCGGTGCTACAGGCCCAATAGGGCCACAAGGTCCTACCGGCGCAACGGGTGCCACTGGCCCGGCAGGAGCAACTGGCCCAATTGGTTTGACTGGTCCAGTTGGACCAACCGGCGCAACTGGCCCGCAAGGCGTAGCAGGCCCCACCGGACAGGGCGTACCCACGGGCGGTACCACCGGGCAGGTGCTGAGTAAAATTAACGGTACTGACTACAACACGCAGTGGACAACGCCCAGCGCGGGTGGTGTCAGCAGCGTTACCAACGTGTACAACACCGATGGTAGCCTGACGGCCAACCGGACCATCACGATGAACGGTAAAACGCTGGATTTTGGCGGCACGGGCAACATCGGGCTGAACAGCAACGCGCTGCGCCTGAAAGCATCCGGCGACGGGAACCACTTCCTGGCCTATGATAACACCACGGACGGCCCCATGCTGTCGGGTAATCTGGGCGGTAAGCTGAATTACGGCGGTAACGGTGCAAACACGGCCCTGAGCTGGAGCAGCAGCGGGGTAAGCATCAACGGCGGCAGCAATGCGTTTAGCCTGCCCACCGGGCGCGGAAATGCCGGACAGGCATTAATCAGCAACGGCAGCGGGGGCACTTCCTGGGCTGGCGGCACCGGCGCGCTTACCGAACTAGTCGTTTCTAAAACCAACGCCCAGCAAACGCTCGCTACGGCAGTTGGCACGAATCAGGGCGACGTGATAACCTTCAACAACGTAGTAGCAACGCCCACGATTGGCTCCTACAACAACAGCACAAACACCTACACAGTGGGGGCCAACGCTGCCGGTACTTACCTGATTAGCTTCCGGTACAGCACGGTGGATAACGGTACCAACACACTCGGCACCTGGAATTACGTGGAGGTGAACGGCAATGCTATTTCTACCAGCAACAGCTACCAAGCCTACAACTCAAACAACGGCGGAGGCTCCAACCTGCCGAATGGACTGCGGGGCACGGGCAGCAATATGTACCTGATGACGCTCAATGCCAACGATGCCCTTCGTATCCGGGGCCTTGGTGCAAACTCCAGCGTCAGCGTCACCCTCAAAAACGACGGTAGCGTGGTGTGGACGATTGTGAAGCTGAATTAAGTGTGTCAACAACCGGGCTGACGGCCACGGTCAGTCAGCCCGGTCTATTTTCTGATGGTTTATCATTTAGTCTCTCCTGTATATGCTCCATCCTTTACGTTTTGCGATGGCTCTCCGGCTTAACCGGATACCGGCCATCGCGCTTGGCTTGCTGCTGGCCCTCGTCGGCCGCACGATGGCCCAATCTACCCTGCGCATCGGGGCCAACACCCGCCTGGTAGGCAGCGGCACCGTGCGGCTCGTGTACGGGGGCGGCACACTAACCAACAACGGTTCGCTCAGCATCGCAGCCGGTCAGTTTACCGCTACCGGCCCCGTCACCTACGGCGGCACCGGCGCGGGCCTTGTGGCAACGGCGGTTTTTAACCACAACACCGGCACCAGTACCCTCAACAGCCTG
>JACMPG010000302.1 GCA_014377625.1 Spirosoma sp. | reverse complement strand
TAGTAAGGTGGAGTTGGAATAATAGACCAGGCCCCGTTCGCCATTGCCCAGATCAACCACTACTGCCGGGTGTCGCTGCTTCATTTCGGTAATCTTCTGCCGCAAAAGCTGCTTCATCCCGGCGTCGGTGATACCCTCCGGGAAGTCGATGTTTTTGTAGTTGGCCAGTTCGTTATTATTGTCTACGTAAATGGCCGGGATGGTCTTGTTAGCTTCCAGAATCTCATTGGTCACAAACGTCAGATCGCCCGTACCGGCGGGGTTGCTGGTCAGGTAGGCAATGCTCTTGGCGTAAAGCTGAACGTACTGCTCCTCGCGCGTTTCAAGCTTGTTGATGAGGTTGTCGGTGTAGAGCAGCGAGCCGGTACCTACCAGCAACAGGTTCAGGACGACAATGATTTTCAGAACGTTGTTCTGATTATAAATATCAAACGATTTAAGCATGGACGAACGGTATGCCAGATAAACGAAGAAACCGGATCGATGGTGCAAAACAGAACGGCTTTGGGGCCTGTCGTGTTATAATCCAAATAGGACTACGGCAAGAAACGCCCCCAAAATTATCTGGATAGTTTCTAAATAGTTGTATAGACAAAAAACAGCCCCGTGCCTGATGAAAGTCATTTCCTGCTCCGGCAATTGTGTTGTAATTTTGTCATGGCCGCTGGTCAATTAGCGCATTCGCCATTATGTTAGATACGTTCAAAGCTATTAGTTTATCGCACAAGTCGGCTCCGCTGGCGGTGCGTGAGTTAATTGCACTTACCGAAGACGAAGCCAAGCAGTTTATGTTGCGCCTGCGCGATTTCTTCGGCCTGTCCGATTTGCTGGTTATCTCCACCTGCAACCGCACCGAGGTGTATTACGCAGCCGATTCGGGTAGCGACCTGAACAGTGAAATAATCCGACTACTGCTCATCGAAAAAGGGCTGACCGATACCGATCAATACCTCCCCTACTTCCAGTTATTCGCCGAACATACCGACGCCGTTCGGCATCTGTTCGAGGTTTGTACCGGGCTGCACTCGCAGGTAGTGGGCGATATGCAGATTCCAAATCAGGTGAAGCACGCTTACCAATGGTCGGCGGATCTGGACATGGCCGGGCCGTTTTTGCACCGGCTGATGCACACCATTTTCTTCACCAACAAGCGCGTGGCGCAGGAAACGTCATTTCGCGACGGAGCCGCGTCGGTATCATATGCTGCCGTTGAGTTGATTGATGAACTGGTAGGCGAACACCATAACCCAAACGTATTGGTAATTGGTCTCGGCGAAATTGGTGCCGATGTCTGCCGTAATCTCGCCGACCGGAATGTCAGCAACATTACGCTCTGCAACCGCACCCACGCCAAAACCGAAAGCCTGGCCAGTCAGTACGGTTTCCGCGTAGCCGATTTTGATAACCTGACCGATGAGATCCGTCGGGCCGACGTAGTGATCTGTTCCGTTCTGCGCGACGAGCCGCTTATCACTCCTACCCTGCTGCACGGGCTATCGGTACTGACGTACAAGTATTTCATTGATCTGTCGGTGCCACGTTCGGTCGATACGGCGGTTGAGCAGATTCCGGGTGTGCTGGTGTATAACATCGATCATATCCACAATCGCACCGACGAAGCCCTGAACCGGCGGCTATCGGCCATTCCGCAGGTTGAAGCCATTATTGACCACTCCGTAGCCGAGTTTGGCGACTGGTCGAAAGAGATGGCTGTTTCGCCAACGATCAACAAGCTGAAAAACGCGCTGGAGCAGATTCGTAAAGACGAGATTTCCCGGCATCTGAAACACCTGACCCCCGCTGAGTCAGATAAGGTCGATAAGATTACGCGGGGCATTATGCAGAGGATCATCAAACTACCGGTGCTACAACTCAAAGCCGCCTGCAAACGGGGCGAAGCCGAAACCCTCATCGACATTCTGAACAATCTGTTCGATCTGGAAAGTCAGCCGGTGGAGTAGGCCGGACAGGAGTGTCCAGCCTACCGAAAACCAATAGCCCCAATATTGGGGCTGTTTTTCGTTATAGGATACATGAAACTCATCATTCGCTTATTTCTCCTTTTCCTTTTCATTGCCGGGCTGATTGCCATCTGGGAACAGATTCGCGGGGCCGACATGCTCAGCCGGTTTAGGCGGGGCAACGACGCCACCAAAACGCTGATGCTGCGCGAAGTAACGTCTCTTGGCAAACTTGAACTGGTCAAATATACCTTCAAAGACATCGTTGATTACGAACAGCCCAATACCTTTCTGCCCAATGCCAACGCCGTGCTGATCGTAGAAGGCGAGGCCATTGGCTGCATCGACCTGAGCCGCGTAACCCCCGCCAACATCGTGATAACAGGCGACTCCATCACCATTAAATTGCCGAAACCCGAAATTTGCGGCTGGAAAATTAACCACGACCGGTCGCGGGTGTATGACACACGATTTTCGTTCCTGAACGAGTCTCAATTGGTGAGCGATGCGTACCGGCAGGCCGAGCGGCAAATCCGGCAGTCGGCCCTGAACGGAGACATTCTGGATCAGACCCGCCAAAGTTCCGAAAAAATGTTACGGCCGCTATTGTCCCAGCTATCGGGTAAGCACGTGGGGCTGGTATTTTAAGGGAGCAGACGTAAGGCGGGAAACATACGCTATATCCCACTCGTTTTAGGAAAGCGGATAGTATATTGAGCCTTTATGAATTTCAACGCATCATCTATCGCCAACGGCCACCTGCTCATTGCCGAACCATTCATGGGCGACACCAACTTCGAGCGCAGCGTAGTGCTGATTTGCGAGCATAACGCTCAGGGGACCTTCGGGCTAGTGCTAAACCGGACCACTGACCTGCACCTGAGTGATGTGATCGAGGATATAACCCCCGACTTACCCCTGTTTCTGGGCGGTCCGGTCCAGCAAAATACCCTGCACTTTATTCATCGACGGCCTGACCTTATCGACGATTCGATCAAAATCATGGATGGCCTGTATTGGAGTGGCGATTTTGAGGAGATCAAACGGGCCGTTAATCTGGGCACCCTGACTGAGCGCGACGCTCGTTTCTTTATTGGCTATTCGGGCTGGAGCGAAGGGCAGCTGGCCGATGAGTTAGTTCAAAAAGCCTGGATTGTAAGCCATACCAACGCCGATTTCCTATTCGATACACCCGCCAAGGAATTCTGGCGGGGCGTTCTCAAACAGATGGGGGGTGAGTACAAATCCATTGCCCACTACCCCGTTGACCCACGCCTGAACTGACCCATCAGGGAGAGATTGTCGTAGGGTAGCAGCAATAATGTTAACTTTTTTTAAGCCAATTTTGCACGTGAATTAACCGTTAGGCTGGTATTAAATCAACCAGACAACCTCGTATGTATTTGTATCGACTACTGATTTTCGTTTTTTTCCTAACCCTTTCTGTCTCGACCCAGGCGCAGAGTAACCAGCCCATAGGTGGCCATTTCGGGATTAAGGTCGGAGCCGGGCTGACAAACCTCAGCGTGTCGGGCATTACGGCCAACGTTCCGAAGCAGGCTCTGCAACCTCATATTGGGGTTATGTACCGCTACCGCTACAACAAGTTCGTATTCCAGCCCGAAGCATTGATCGCTATCAAAGGCAGTACGTTCAAGGTAGAACGGCTGGGAACTACAACTACAACCAAAGCCGCTTACACCTACGTCAGCGTCCCGATTCTGCTGGGCTACATTCCCACCGAGGGGCTGACGCTACAGGCCGGGCCGGAGTTCAGCTACGCCCTCGGCACTGGTGAAAATGGCCCCGGCCAGCGCAACGACCTCGGTATTGCCGTAGGTATACACTACGATTTTCTGGACATGCTGGAGAAGTTCAGTCTGCACCTTCGCTACGTATATGGAGTCAATAACGTATCGCCCGAACCACTGGCAACCTACAAAAACCGCACGTTCCAGGCGTCCATTGTGTATAACCTGTATAAGAAACGGAAGAAATAGTGCTGTCTGACTTTGGCGTTTTACTGCTGTTCATTCTGGGGGCATTTGCGTTCATTGGCCTGGTCTTGTTCGTGGCCCGGCTACTACGACCCAACCATCCCAACGTAGAGAAGAACAGTACCTACGAATCGGGCGAGGAGCCGGTGGGTAATGCCAATGTGCAGTTCAACATCCGGTTTTATGTAGTAGCACTGGTCTTTGTTCTGTTTGACGTAGAGCTGGTGTTTCTCTTTCCGTGGGCTACGGTATTCGGGCAGGCACGGCTCATTCAGGATACCAATGGGCTTTGGGGATGGTTTGCGCTGGCCGAGGCCGGGGTATTTGTGTTGATTCTGGGGCTGGGACTGGCATACGTCTGGGTAAAAGGCTATCTTGACTGGGTGAAACCAAATCCTACTGTACCGACTACCAACTCGCCTGTACCAACCAGTATGTACGAGCGGGTAAACAGTAGGTACAACGCTGCCCGTCCTGCTTCGTCGCCCCCATGAAAGTTCTGCTGCTGCTGATTGGTATTATCCTGCTTTCATCAGCCACTACGCTGACAGCGCAATCTGCGGAGGTTTATACGGCCACCGTCGTCACGCGGGATGGCCACCGGACCAGGGGCCTGCTGAAAGAAGTAAACGAAACGAACGTTATCATTGGCGACTATACGGACGCCCCCAGCGGATTAGACGACATCATTGCTCTGTCAGACATCAGGAAGGTCGTTCTGCGCCGAACCAGCCGGCGCAGGGCAACAGTACGGGGTGCGGTTGCGGGGAGTATTGTAGTTGGCCTGCTTACCGTAGAAAGTTCGCAGAAAAACGGATTTCGTAGTCCGGTAGTGTATGGAGTTACACTGGCATCGGCCCTTGTTGGGGGCGCACTGGCGGGTGCATTGGCGGGTAACGGCATCCGGTCGCTGTTTAAGAAGACCATTCGGCCCCGCACCCGCAACGCACCCGATGAAATTGACCTAAACCTGCGCCGGGAACTTGAACCCTATACTTTTTTGTACCAGCAAACTATTCTTGACCGAGTTAACACGCAACCTCAACCATGACCGATAAATCTGGCGACGCGGGTGTTGCCCTGATGCATTCCGAAGAACTCCTGAACTGGTCGCGCGAGAAGTCGATGTGGCCCCTGAGTTTTGGACTTGCCTGCTGCGCCATCGAGATGATGCAGGCCTTCGCAGCTAATTATGATCTTGACCGGTTCGGTATTTTTCCGCGCCCTTCGCCCCGGCAATCCGACATTATGATTGTGTCCGGCACGGTAACGTACAAGATGGCCGACCGCATCCGGCGGCTGTACGAGCAGATGCCCGAACCGCGTTACGTCATTTCGATGGGATCATGTTCTAACTGTGGTGGCCCGTACTGGCAGCATGGCTACCACGTTGTGAAGGGCGTTGACCGAATTATTCCCGTTGATGTGTATGTGCCGGGTTGCCCGCCCCGCCCCGAAGCCCTCATTGACGGTTTTCTTACCTTGCAGGAGAAAATCCGCACCGAACGTCGCGTATGAATACTCTGACCACTTCCTTCCGGCAACTTATTGGCTCGTTGCGTTTTGTGTGGCTCATTTATGGCGTTACACTGGTGATGGGACTGCTGGTCGCGTTGCCGTTTTACAATACCCTGCTGGCCGAGGATCAGAACTCGCGCGAGTTTCTGAAGCTGCTCGACGGCTTCGACTATACCGTGTATTCTGATTTTATGCACCGCAGTGGCCGGTCTATTTCGCCCTTGCTGAGCGTAAGCCGGTGGCTGGGTGTGCTGTCTATTTTTATGAGTATTTTCTTCGCGGGCGGTATTCTGATGCTGTTTTCGGCAGAAAATCAGCGGGTAAGCATGGGTGAGTTTTTGGCCGCGTGCAGTGCGTACATAGGACGGTACGTGCATCTGTTTGGCGTGGTTCTGCTGTTTGTACTGGCGGGGGCAGTCATTTGGCTGGTAATAGGCGTACTGGCAGGTACCTTGCTAAGCGACACACTGACCGAGCGCGGCCTGTTCTGGATCGGCACGGTGTTTTTCGGACTGTTCGGGCTGTCGGCTACGCTGATTCTGTGCATTGGCGACTACGCCAAAATCCTGATGTTTCGCAACGATGAGCAGCGGGCTTTCCGGGCCTTTGGTCAGGCCGGTCGTTTCGTGCTGGCTAACCTGGCCCGGGCTTACGGTTTTTACATACTGCTTATTGGTATTGGTACCGCGTTGTTTGGCTTGTATTTTCTGATTGATGGATTGATTCCGATGCGCAACTGGCCTACTATTTTGCTGCTGTTCATTATTCAGCAGACGCTGATTTTCAGCCGTGTTGGGCTAAAAATCTGGTGGCTGGGTACGGCCTACGGCGTATATGGATCACTGCCACAACCGACTATCGCTCGCCTGATTGCCACCGAATCGACAGGACAGGAGCGTACGAATTAATTCAGCAATCCGTAGCGAAAGATGCAGTAGATAGCGCGAAAACCATCTTTCCAGTTAATTTTCTTACCTTCCTCGTAGGTTCGGCCATAGTACGAAATGCCTACCTCATAGATCCTGACCCCTGGAATACGGGCTACTTTCGCTGTTATTTCCGGTTCAAAACCAAAACGATCCTCCCGTAGCGTAATGCTTTTGGCAACATCGGCCCTGAAGAGTTTGTAGCAGGTTTCCATATCGGTCAGGTTCAGGTTGTTGATCATATTGCTCAGAAAAGTCAGAACTTTGTTGCCGATCGTGTGCCAGAAAAACAGCACCCGGTGTGGGTTTCCACCCATAAACCGCGAGCCATAAACCACATCGGCAAAGCCCTGTAAAGCAGGCTTGAGCAGCCGGTTAAAATCGTCGGGATCATATTCCAGATCGGCATCCTGGACCACAATATAATCGCCGGTGGCTAGTTGAATACCCGTTCTGATAGCGCGTCCTTTACCCCGATTTACATCGTGTTTCAGATAGTGAATGGGAGCAGCCGGGTGGGAGCCAATAAATTCATTGATTACAGTCTCAGTATTATCGGTCGAGCAGTCGTTGATAATTAGTAACTCCAGGACTGTTTCATGAATGAGTTTAACCTGTAGCAAGCGTTCAAGTATTACCCTGATGGTGCGTTCTTCATTGAAGGCCGGGATGATAACGGATAGTTTCATGAGGTGGATATGCCGGTACGGATGTGAATTATAATGAGCCATGAAACTGGTAGGCAATTGACCCCGCCAGACACAGCCCACAAACGAGTAAAATAGACCAGTCATCAGCATCTGTCTCGCCAGTGCAGCACCAGGCCAGGCAGGGTGCAATCAGAGCAAATACCGTCAGGCGTTCGTAAAAATAGTGCAGCGACACCAGCGTCAGCGCCGAAGCCAGCAGCCCGCAGAAGACCAGGTAGTGCGAACGGTGCAGGCGCAACCAGCCCAGGCCCGCCAGGCAATACAGACCTACCCAGCCCGGCTGCCCGGCTCTGCGCATTACATCGCGGGTAATACCTATCATATCGGTCGATAAAGCCAGAAAAAGCCCCCCCATCGCTGTTACCACCAGTACTGCCAGCGAATACCGGGCGTTTTCTTTCATCTGCGTTACTGTCCGGCAGCCAGCTACCCAGAAGACGAGGCCAGCCAGCATAGGTACCGACCAGATGTAGCTGAACGTCGGCTTACCGTGTTCCTGAAAAGTCCGGTAAAAGTGGTGCTTTGTAAAGTTTTCCGGGTAGATACCGCCCCAGGTCAAAAATGTGAGCAAAACGCCAACTACCACGAGTAGGCCCACCAACAACGCCCGCAGCATCTCCCCCCGACGTAGCGGCCATTCGGGCGTAAACAATCCGACGGCTCCGGCCATAAAGACCTGAAAATTGACGGCCCACGGCAGCAGTAACCAGCCCATCCGCTGATTACGCCGGGTTAACGTCCAGAAACCGTAAAAAAGCAGGATACTGGGAACAAACGGATGAGCACGAATAGCATAGATAAGCACATACGGATTGAACAGGACAAGCAGACCCGTGCGGTATCCGGTAGCCAGTAAGCGCAGCACAACTACAATCCAGCAGACAAGAGATAACAGGCGACCGGTTTGTATGAGCGTTGGCTGATTTCCTGCTAACGTTTGTATTGATGCAACAATCCACAGATAAAACGAAGACACGGGCCAGTACGGACTCAAATCGAGCCGGGGCCAAGTCGCAAAGGCCTGCTTGAAGGCGGGCAAATACAGGCCACCTTCGTCGCCCCGGGGTATGAGCGTCATCGCTATATAAACCAGCAAAATGAAGACCAGGGCTACCAGCGCGTAATAAAACGGAGACGGAATGTACTTACGGCTGCCAGGCTCACGATGAATTAGGGCAGGACTTAAAGGCATCAATTATGGATAGGAATTGGGTACGGTGGTTTCCTGAACAATCAAAAGTAAGTAGTCGTGACGCGTCTTTCAAAGCAACGGAAAGTAGGGGTCATATTTCTGGTAGTTCGGCAAGCTGACCTGCCAGAACTGGCAATTACAAGCTCATCCTGCACCTTAGTATTGACGGCCCATCATAATCTTATTCGGCCGTTTCGTATTATTGCCGAATAAATCATTTGCAATTATACAAAATGTCTGTTTCTACCCCTTCATCTATAAAATCACCTGCTGCGTCGGCGGGTCTGTTTAGTCTGCCCGTTATTGTGGCCGCGCTGGGCTACTTTGTCGACATCTACGACCTGCTTTTATTTGGTATTGTGCGGGTACCCAGCCTGGAAGACCTCGGCCTGAATGCCGAACAAATCTCGACCGTAGGTACCAATATCATCAACTGGCAAATGGGCGGGCTGCTGCTGGGTGGTATTTTATGGGGCGTGCTGGGCGACAAACGCGGACGACTTTCGGTACTCTTCGGCAGCATCATTACCTACTCCATTGCTAACGTAGCCTGCGGGTTTGTGGCCGACGTTACGTTTATGGATCCGACTACGTACTACGCCGGGATGCGGTTTATTGCAGGCATCGGGCTGGCGGGCGAACTGGGTGCAGGCATCACACTGGTGAGCGAGAGTTTACCCACCAACAAACGCGCTATTGGTACCTCGCTGGTGGCGGGTGTGGGGCTGTTCGGGGCCGTTGTAGCGTATTTTACGGTTAAGCTGTTTGACTGGCAGATGGCATTTTTTGTGGGCGGTGGCCTGGGTTTCGGGCTGCTGCTGCTGCGGGTAGGTGTGGTGGAATCGGGTATGTTCACGAACGTGACAAAGCAGGAGGGCGTGAGCCGGGGAGATTTCCTGTCGTTCTTCACCAACCGCGACCGGTTCGTCCGTTACGTCAAATGCATTGGTATTGGGTTACCCACGTGGTTCGTAATTGGCATTCTGGCCACATTCAGCAACGAGTTTGGTAAGGCATTTGGCATCGCAGAAAAAATTCAGCCGGGTCTGGCCATCATGTGGTGCTACGTAGGGCTGGCCACGGGCGATCTGGCCAGTGGGTTCATCAGTCACGCCATGGAGTCGCGCAAGAAAGGCGTGGCCCTGCTCATGGCTATTGCGCTGGTGGGTAGTCTGGTTTATCTCTACGCCGGTATTTCGTCGCCCACTATGGTATATGGATTGTGTTTGCTCATGGGTTTCGGCATTGGCTACTGGGCCATGTTTGTGACCATCGGGGCCGAGCAGTTTGGCACCAACCTCCGCGCCACAGCGGCCACTACCATCCCAAACATGGTACGTGGCACCGTTATTCTTATGACGAGTCTGTACGGCTACCTGAAGCCTGGCCTGGACGTTGTCAATGCAGGGGCCGTGGTGGGTCTGATCTGCTTCGTGCTGGGCTTCTACTCTATCCTGACGATTCCCGAAACCCACGGTAAAGACTTGAATTATCTGGAGGAGTAATTCCAGAGGGAAAGCAGGCAACCAACCCGTTGGGCTATACGAATGGAGCGGCTTTGTGCGGATGAACAACTAAAAAAATCAGTGAGAATCAGCTTAATGCGTTTCATCTGCATTCTATTGTTTCCCAAAGCGCGTTCCCTTTCCAAGAATTAATTGCTTTTTTACGGGCCAAATCACTCACCCTAACTGTCAACGTTCCCCAATGGGCCAGCTTTCTACCATCGACTACGCGGTTTTTCTCTTTTATTTCATCGGCGTTTCGGCCTACGGCTACTCCGTTTACCGAAAGCAGCAAAAGACAAAACAGAACACCAAAGACTTTTTTCTGGCCGAAGGGTCGCTGACCTGGTGGGCCATTGGCGCGTCGCTGATTGCATCAAACATTTCTGCCGAGCAGTTCATTGGGATGTCGGGCGATGGGTATCGGTACGGAGTAGCCATTGCCGTTTATGAGTGGCTGGCGGCCATCTCGCTGATTATTGTGGCAGTGTGGTTCATTCCCATCTACCTCAAAAACAAGATTTACACCATGCCGCAGTTTCTGAGTACGCGTTACAACGAAACGGTGAGCTTGATTATGGCCGTATTCTGGCTATTCCTGTATGTATTCGTCAACCTAACGTCTATTCTGTTCCTCGGTGCGCTGGCCGTGAGCAGCCTGGTTGGGCCGGACTCGTTTCACCCGGTCATTATCTGCCTGAGTCTGTTCGCTATTTTCATTACGCTGGGTGGGATGAACGTCATCGGCTATACCGACGTCATTCAGGTGCTGGTCCTTATCATTGGCGGCCTGGTTACGACGTATCTGGCGTTGCAGCAGGTGAGCCTGACCTTTGGGCTGGATGGGGGTGTTTTGTCAGGGCTGGGCGCTATGTTCAAAGACGCCGATGATCACTTTCACATGATTTTCTCCAAACCCGAAGCCAGTGCCCCCCAGGCAGAAATCAAGCGGTATCTAACCCTGCCCGGCATTGCTATGTACCTGGGTGGGCAGTGGGTGGTGAACCTCAACTACTGGGGCTGCAACCAGTACATTACGCAGCGTGCCCTTGGTGCCGATCTCAAGACGGCCCGCACGGGTATTCTTTTTGCGGCTATCCTCAAAATTTTCATGCCCATCATCGTCATGCTGCCCGGTATTGCAGCTTACGTGATTCACAAAAATGGGGGTCTGGCCACTGAGATGATGCGCAACGGGGTCGTCTCCGGCGATAATGCCTACTCTGCCGTACTGACGTTTTTACCAACAGGCTTGAAAGGTTTATCAGTAGCGGCTCTGACGGCGGCTATCGTAGCGTCTCTGGCCGGTAAAGCCAACTCGATCTCGACCATTTTTACGCTCGACATTTACCAGAAGTATATTAACAAAACGGCCAGCGAATCGCGTTCGCTCTGGATTGGCCGCATCACAATTGTGGTAGCCATGCTGCTGTCGATCAGTATGGCCTGGAGCGACGCGCTGGGCATTGGGGGCGAAGGGGGCTTTACGTTCATCCAGAAATACACGGGTTACATCAGCCCCGGTATTTTCTCGGTATTTATTCTGGGCTTTTTCTGGAAACGCACTACGGGTGCAGCCGCCATTGCAGGGGTCCTGGGTGGGTTCGGTTTTGCGGTGCTGTTCAACAATTTTGCCCCCCAGCTTTTTGGTCCCGAAACACTGATGTACTCGGCGTTCCCTAACAGCGATGGTGTGTATGAGATTCCGTTCCTGATCTCGATGGGCTGGTCGTTCGTGCTGACCGTTGCGCTGATGGTACTGGTGAGTCTGGCCGGGCCAAAAATCAACCCCAAAGGACTGGAAATAGACGCGTCTATGTTCAAACTCGCGCCCAGCAACCTGGCCATGGCCGTTATCGTCATCATGCTGGTATCCATGCTGTACATCCGCTTCTGGTAGCAGTTACCCATGAAGATTGAAGGGGAAATTTTACTCGATAGTAAGAAGCTAACGCATTATCTGTTGATATGGAAAGCCGAAAGTGATAAATCGGCTTTCCTCAATAGGTTGGGTTACAGTCAGGACAACTGGCAAGAACTTGAGGAAGATATTCGCCAGATCATCGAAGAGGGTGAAGCGGTTTACTCAAGACCGGCCCCTTTTGGGGGTGATTTGTACAAAGTCAGTGGTAAACTGCGTAACTTCGGTACTGTCACTATATGGCTTTATACAGATGAACCCACAACGTGGCGATTTGTAACGCTATATCCTGAAAAGCAATGATATTCAACTTATTCGACCGGGCTATTCTTCAGAAAGACTTTCCCGAAGCAGGACTAAAGCGCGGTGATGTTGGCATTGTAGTCGAACACATTATCCGCGACAGAGACGAGGATGGGTATATTCTCGAATTTTTCGACGCTCAGGGGAATACAGTCGATGTCTTTCCTGTCCTGGAATCGGCTCTTGAACAGCCCCGCCCTAACACGATTCTGACTTACCGCGAGATGAGTCCGGGAGGGATAGGTCCGGCACATGCAGCAGCACTTTCTTCGTAATCCCGCAGTCTCTCTACCTGCCCCATGAAACAATCGTTCCGTCCGCTGTTTGCACTGCCGGTTATTGTAGCCGCGCTGGGGTATTTCGTGGATGTGTATGATCTGCTGTTGTTCAATATTGTGCGGGTACCGAGCCTGAAAGACCTGGGCTTATCAGACGCAGACATCTCCGTTACGGGCGGGCAAATTCTGAACGTGCAACAGGCGGGTTTACTGCTGGGTGGTATTTTGTGGGGGATACTGGGCGACAAACGCGGGCGGCTATCGGTGCTGTTTGGCAGTATCGTTACCTACTCACTGGCCAACATTGCCTGTGGATTCGTACAGGACCCCGTTACCTACGCCGGACTGCGGTTTGTGGCCGGGCTGGGGCTGGCGGGCGAGCTGGGCGCGGGCATTACGCTCGTGAGTGAGATTCTGCCCAAACACCTGCGCGGTTATGGCTCCTCCCTGGTGGCCAGTGTGGGATTACTGGGCGCGGTAGTCGCGTACTTTACCGTGTCGCTCTTCGACTGGCGCAATACGTACTTCATCGGTGGTGGTCTGGGTCTCGCATTGCTTGTACTGCGGGTCAGCGTCTTTGAATCCGGCATGTTCCGGCGGGCCGAGCAGACTACCGCCAGTCGGGGAGATTTTATGGCCATGTTCCATCCCCGCGAACGACTGCTGCGCTACCTCCGCTGCATGGGTCTGGCCCTGCCCACCTATCTGGTCATTGGTATTCTGGCCACGTTTGGCAACGAGTTTGGTCAGGCACTGGGCTTGCCCGACGCTGTTACGCCCGGCCGTTGTGTGTTGTTTACGTACCTCGGTATGGTGGCCGGCGATTTGCTGAGCGGGCCGTTCAGCCAGGCTCTCCGCTCCCGAAAGCAGGCCATTGGCGGCATGATGATCTTTACCGGTCTGTTCGTTATAGTGTATCTCTCCGGGATGGTCAGCAGCACAAATCTCTTCTTCGCTACGCTGACAGCCATGGGATTTGGCATTGGCTACGTCGCGATGTTCCTGACCATCACCGCCGAAAGCTTCGGTACCAACCTTCGGGCTACGGCCACTACGTCCGTGGCCAATAACGTGCGGGCCACTACCCTACTCACCATCCCGGCCTTTCAACTCCTCAAACCCGCGCTTGGTGTACTGGGGTCAGCCGCCCTGGTATCGGTGCTGTGCTTCGGCATCGGGTTCTGGGCATTACTGACTATTGGCGAGACCTATGGCAAGGACCTTGACTACGTAGAGTAGCGACGGCTAAAACATACCTACCCGGTTTTCGGGTTATGAATAGGTGATCGCCATCTACATACGACCTTGACACGTACCGTTAAAATTCTGCTTTCCGTAGTCGTTCTGCTCATCGTAGCCCGGCTGCTGCTTCCCTACTTCGTGCTGAAGTACGTCAACAAGTCCCTTGCCGATATGGGCGGCTATACGGGCCACGTTGAAGACATCGACATTCAGTTGCTGCGCGGGGCCTATCAGATCGATAGTCTGGTCATTCGTAAGGTGAAGGGCAAGATCAAGAAGCCATTTATAACAATGCCCAAAACCGATCTGTCGATCGAGTGGAAATCCCTATTCAAGGGGAAACTGGTGAGCGAGGTGGAAGCCTACCAGCCAGAAATCAATTTTGCTTTCAGCGAAGACGAAGCAAGCAGTCAGACCGGCACCGAGGTTGACTGGACGGCCTACCTGAAGAAGTTGCTGCCCATCAATATCAACCGCTTC
>JACMPG010000301.1 GCA_014377625.1 Spirosoma sp. | reverse complement strand
TTAGGGTCAGGCTTTCCTGTTGCTTCTGCCAGGTTTCGGTCAGGTCGAGCATTGTCTGCTGGTACAGGTCATCGACGCGCAGCCCGGTTTCGTTTTTGACGCTGGCCGAGAAGGCAAATGGCCACGGAAACCGGCGGTAGTTACGGTTCAGAATTCGGCTCCAGGCGTCGGGACCGTTCGTGAGTTTAACCTGCGTGGTCATAAAATAGCCCAGTACATAGTGGTTCGGTACGTTATCGCGAAATGAGCCGCTTACCGCTTTTTGGTAACTGAACGGGCGACCAGCCAACAGGTTGGCCCGCATACCAAGGTCGAAGTTGGGAATCCGGCCCCGCCCGCTGGTGCTGAGCAATGTTTCGGTACTGACGGCGTCGCCCTCGGCAAACCAGTCGGGTACGGTCAATAAAGGCAAGAACAGGCCATTATTGCCCAGCAGGGTGTACAGTACTTTTCCGTAGTGCTGGAGGGCTTTTTCATTCTGCACCACGTGCCGGTATTCATGCACGGCCAGCAAATCGAGCCAGTCATACGTACCCATCAAACCGGGGTCCTGGGGAGCAACAGCTACAAACTCCGACCGGCGCGGAAACAGCGTCACAAAGCCATTACTACTGGTACTCTGGTTTTGCAGCAGCACCGAAATGGGTCGGGGTTGCCGGTTTAGTGACGCGCCAATGGGTTCGTACAGGCTTTCGAGCCGGTGGGCCGTGCGTTGCGCCGGACCCTCGAACCCTGCCGGGTACAACACCCGGAAGTGGGGTGTCTGGAGCCGGTACCAGGGCAAACTGGCAGGATTCTGGTCCAGAACAGGCAGGGATTGGGCCGTGATTTGAAACGACGTAAACAGCAACAGCGGTACCAGCCAATAATTTTTTTGCATACCCTCAATAATACGAAAAAAGAGGGTTGGTTGGACTCGCTACCGCTCGTTAAAAAAAGTTGTTACACAGAGCTGCACAGAGGGTACACGGAGATTCACAGAAAAAAAGTTTATATCAGCCTCTGTGAATCTCCGTGTACCCTCTGTGCAGCTCTGTGTAACAACTTTTTTTAACGAGCGCAGCGAGTCAACCCAACTCACTTCCCGAAGAACAGCCGGAAGCCGATGTTCAGACCCAGACGACCCTGTGTTTGTAGTAAACCGGCTGAGCCACCCAGGTAATTGCTGTAGTTCAGCGATGCATCCAGACTGACCGTGTTATTAATGAAGTAAGCCGCACCGCCACCCACCTGGTAGTTGGTTACATTATAATTGCTATGCTGAGCTTCGGGGGCACCAAACCGGGTACTCGATATCCAGAATTGCTGGAAGCTAATCGACGCATTGACAAACGGGCGTAAATTAGCAGAGCCAACATAATAGCGCGCAAATGGAGACAGCCCTACGCTAAAGCCATTGGTCTCGGATCGGCCCGTGCCTGTGAAATTATAAGAATCATAGGCGTAACTAACTGGCAATGACGCACCAACAGCCAGATTTTTCGCCACAAAATAACCCACTGACGGTGAGAGCGACGCTGAGAAACTTCGGCTCTTAACCGGCTCACTACTACCCGAATACCCAAAGTCGCCCACCTGCGCCCCCACGGTCCAGCGGCCTTTTTCGGTCTGAGCCTGCGCCAGTGCGCTGCCCATGACCAGCATAACGAGGGTAACGATTACGTTTCTCATACCAGTTTATGTTGATTGTTTTCTGCCTAAAAGGATACAACGTAGTACTCAATGGTTGGAAGCCGTTAACAACTTTTAATAGAAGAGTTTTTTGAGCCGGGGGCTATTACTCAGCGATTCACAGAGAAAAAAAGGGACGAGAAAAGCTCTGTGAATCTCCGTTACCCTCTGTGTATCTCTGTGTAATAACCCTTCCTTAACGAGCGATAGCGAGCCAACTAATCGTCATCATCATCGCCCGACACGCTCAGGAAGGCACCGCGCCGGGGGGCGGGCATGACCGCGTGTTCGCCCCGCACGGCTTTCCAGATGATTTCGTTGAACAGCCGGTCGTCCACTTTATCGGCGTAGCGCAGGTCTATTTTTTCGGACTGCCGGGCAGGCTCGGTCATGGCCGTGTTCTTAGTGTCGAGGTCGATATTGGCCGGGATGTGCTTGTAAGGTTTCAGATTTGGGGTATTGGTGAAACAGGCAAACATGGGCATAGCAGCAGCATCGTACTGACTCATGGGCGGCAAACCCAGTATCAACTCCATCGTCCGCAACATGCCTGACGTGGAGTAGGCCGTATGCTCCACGTGGTTGCGCTTCGTATAAGGGCTGATAACCAGCGCGGGCGAGCGGTGCGCATCCACGTGGTCGGCTCCGTTCTGGGCGTCATCTTCCAAAATAAACACCGCCGATTCCTTCCAGATGGGGCTGTTGGAGAGGTGTTCGATAAATCGCCCCACGGCCAGGTCGTTGTCGGCGACGTGAGCGGCTGGCGTCGGTGCGCCGATCCGGGCACCACTCGTGTGGTTATTGCCAAGCCGGATACTGCTGAAATTCGGCACGGCGTTCAGCACGATGAGCGAATCGAGGTCGCGCTCCCAAACGGCTTCGCGAACAACGTCTTTGATACGCAGGTCGTAGTCGGGGTAATTGGACACGAACCGCCCTTCGAGGGCCGACCCTTTGCGTTTGGCGTAGGCCTGAAACTCGCCGTAGCTGCGGTAGCGCAAACCGGCCCGCTGGCAATAGTCCCAGATGAATCCTTTTTTGGGATAGGCCACGGGGCGGCTTCCCTCAAAGTCGTAGGTGCCGCCCCGACCACCGTAGCTCGTTGGCCAGACTTTCTCGACGTAGTCGTTGGCGTAGGCGGCCATACTCCAGTTGTGGCCATCGGCACTGACCTCGGCATCGACAAAGAAATTGTCGAGCAGCACAAATTCGCGGGCCAGGGCGTGCTGGTTGGGCGTCACCTTTTCGGGAAACAGACAGAGCGATGAATCACCGTTGCCGCCGGGCATGTCGCCGAATACCTGGTCGTAGGTACGGTTCTCCTTGATGATGTAAAAGACGTACTTGATAGCCGCTGATTTCTGTCCCACCGTACGCGGAATTGGCGAATTGGCTTCGCCGGCGGCCATTTTCTCTTTTTCTTTCGTGTAAGGCGTATTAGCATACACCAGTTTGGAGAGACTGGCCAGCTCCGCCGGTTTCGGCATCGTAAACATGGATAGCGTTCCTTTGAACAGCCCGCCAATGTATTGCGTGTCGGTGGTGCGCCGTTCGTAGGGGTTCGGTCCCTGCGGGTTGGGTAACGACGAAAACCCTTTCCCATTAGCCACCAGCACGGTCTTGCCCACCACTTTTACGTTGGTCGGGTACCAGCCCGTGGGTATGAACCCCAGCGAGCGGCTGCGGCCCGGCGTCGAGACATCGAATACGGCGAGGCAGTTGTTATCAGCGTTGGCTACCAGCAGCATTTTACCATCCGGCGTCAGGGCCAGGCCGTTGGGTGTGCTGCCAGCGGGCGCGTCGGGGTAGAGCGCGGTGGTCATAGTTTCCAGCACTTTGCGGGTTTTTACGTCGATAACCACCACCGAATTATCGTTGGCGCAGGAAACAAACAGTGTCTTGCCGTTCTTGCTGAAGACGAGGTCATTGGGGCGGCTGCCAACGGAAATTTCGGCAGTCAATTTATTCTGCTTTGGGTCATACACCACAATCTTATCGGCTCCCCAGGCCGTGATAAACAACTCGTCCGACACCGGCGACCGCTGGCAGGTGTAGGCTTCGGCGGGCAACAACACCCGGTTTTTGAGTTGCTTACTGGCCATATCGAACACGTACAGCGCACTGTCGTCTTTGGTTACGGCATAGACGGTTTGGCCGCTGCGGTCGGTTTCGACGCCCGCCACCGAGATGCGCACCGGCCAGGATTTGCCCAGCACCAGCGAATCGGTTTTAACAAGTTTGCTGCCCGACACGTCGTAGATCAGCACCCGGTTATCATTACCGCCCGACGCCAGCAGTTTTTTACCATCGGGCGTAAAGCGCAGCCCCACCCACGATTTGCCGATTGCGGTTTCATCGAGTTGTTTCTCACCCGCCACGTCGAAGAGCTGGATCGTCTGCGTACTCTGCCCGTTGTTTGTAACGGCCAGCAGGGTCCGGCCTCCCGGTTTGTTGTTGGGCGAAACGGCCATATTCAGCGGCAAATCGCCGAGCGGCAGCGACCGGCCCGTGGGCGTCAGGCTCCAGCCGTTGGGCAGCGTCAGGCGTTGGGCGGTTGGCTGCGCAACGGCAGCGGTAAGCGAAAGCAACAGGTAGAAGAGGGTAAGGCGCATGAGTTTGGTCGTTTTTCACAAAGGTAACCGTTGGGCATATCTATGCTGTTACGGGAAGGTTAAGCGGAGTACACAATCGCTAAATTTGAAAAAGGGGTAGAATTTCCATTTTCAACAAATAATACTACGTTTGTGTAATATCTCTATACAACAATACGGAAAGTACGATAATAATAGTACAACAACATATTTAAAGATGCAAATAAATACAGAAAGTACAACAAAACTTTCGTGTATTAGGTAGTTATACGCTAGCATAGAACACCTCAAACAACTAGTCAATAAACTTAAACTTTAATAGAAAAAGACGATGAAACAAACAATTTTAGGCGCAGGCGGTGCCATAGGTATTGAACTCGCAAAAGCATTGCCAACATACACTTC
>JACMPG010000300.1 GCA_014377625.1 Spirosoma sp. | reverse complement strand
TAGTTTTCCCATCCTTCTCTGGCTAGTGTCCGGTGTGAACCCGACTGGCGTTTGACTTCCCAACCAATTCTACCCAAAGCAACAAGAACTGATTTCGCTTTTGAGGAAGGCCATTGGTTCATACGGCTACCTCGAAAAGTTGCCCTGTCACTTCCGGTACTGGCTCACCATACTCAAGGCGTTCGGCAATGACCCGTAAGGCGAGGGCTTCGGCAAAACGAACAGCCTGCTCTTTGGTTTGACCATATGCCATTACGCCGGATAAGTCGGGTGCATCGGCAATCCAACGGCCATCAGTTTCCTGCTCAGTCTCGATACGAATAGTCATCAGCCTCGTTTTTTTTAGCGTCTTTAGATAGCAAGCTACTCAACTTCGCATCGACAATCAACTGGTTTTGTAAAGTTTTCAGCGCATACTCTGCTCAGTTAATGACCAGTTTCAGCCGCTTCCAGATTTCGTTCTGGTAGACAGGAACAATCTCTGAGTTATCGGGCGATTCGCCCAAGCGGACCATGATGAGGTTTTTGGAGCGGACTATGTTCAGGAACTGGCCATTTTTGCCCATTGCAGCTACCATATCAACGGGGGCATCGGGGGCGAGTGAGCCGGGCAAAAGGGTCTGTGTGGTGGGCAATCGGTACGACGCTTTGCCGTTCAGCCACCACAGATACCCGTAACTCAGATTCAGGTTTTGCGAGGTATTGACACTGGCCGTGTAATAGGCAGCATCGGTCAGAACAGGCTGCCCGTTCCACTGCGCGTCGTTGGCCATGAGCAACCCAAACCGGGCCATACTGCGGGCCGTCGAGAAAAATACGTTGTTGTCGTCGATCCGTATCCACTGCCCGTCCATCCCGATTTTACTGGCCAGTTTATCCGCGAAATACTGCTCGAAGGGTTGTTTTACGGCTTTGCTGACCACGGCCTCCAGGAGCGTGTATGGCGCATTATGATAGGCCCAGCGGGTACCGGCGTCGGCTTTGTATGTCAGGCTGGCCGGGCTGGTGTTATCCTTGCTGAGTACGCCATCGTCCAGTCCGGTGGTCATGGTAAGCTGGTTTTTTACCGTAATCAGATTTTCTTTGACCGGGGGCAGCGCCGTCCAGCCCGCGCCAAGATAAGTAGCCGTTTTCTGGTCGATGGACAGAAACTTTTCTTCCTGTGCTTTGCCCACCATGAAGCCAGTCAGGGTTTTGCCCGCCGAAGCCCAGTACCATTGGCTGCTTTGATTGAACCGGGCGGTGTTGGTGAGGTTATTTCCGAAGTATTTTTCCAGTACGATGCGTCCGTTTTGCGTCACGATAAACGCGCGGGTTTGTGTGGATTCGAGGTAGTCGAAAAGGGGTTGGATATTGGCGGTTTTCCAGCCGAGCGATTCGGGCCTGGTCGTCTCCCAGTCGCTGTTTCCAATGGGCGGGAAATAGGCGGAAGTGGTGGGGGTTACGCCCGTGTCCTGCACCTTTGAGCAGGCACCGGACAGGAGCAGAACGAGCAAAATAAGCGGAGTAGAGTTCATTGGCTTGGCCCGACAGGTTAGTATGGTGGGACGGCTGTTCGAGAATCTGTGCAGACAATAGTTTAATCGGGAACGGAAAAATACAAAAAAGCAGACCGATAAAATCAGCCTGCTTTCTACTTCTATCCACACCATTAGGAAACCTTACGGCTCCCCATGATGGTGCAAATATAAGCACGGATGCTGTTTACCCATTATACATGACCAGTTATAAATTTATTAGACGGTATAGATTGGGTTGTTACCAGCCACATCTACCCAAATGGAATGCAGACAGGAAACCCCGAAAAGTTGTAGTTTCGCCTATCTGTCTTCATTCATGCGTAATCAAACCCAGCCGCAACCTCTTATCGACCGCATTCGTGACGTCGGCCATCCCGAAGCCGTCCGGCGGTTCTTCGGGTTACTCAAAGAGCTGATCGACATCGTAAACCTACCCAACGGCGATGCCCGGCTGGCGTTTACGTCCGATAAAGACCGAACCCTGACGGCCAGTATCAATCATTTCACCGCGTTGCGCCTATTCAGACCACACGCTGGCGAAATTGAATATGGACTCACCGTTAAGCGAGACTGTCTGGACCGCTTATCCTTTCTGGACGAAGTGAATCTGGTACCGCTGACCGAGAAATCGGATTACGTTTCGGTCATTATTGGTCAGTCAAATGCGCATCTGACGGCCAATTCTGCGTTGCACCGATGCTGGGCCGACTGCTTACCCGAACTGGCTCTTACATCAAAGCGCGGACCACATCTACTCCGCCACGATCCACTTTTATATCAGGCCGCCGAAAATGACGGGCTACGAGAAGACCTGTTCAAACAGGCAGCCCAACAACAATATCCGCATCGTCGGTATTGGGTTATGCACACGAATCCCGACATATACGACATCGGGTTAGAACTGGAAACGGTTGTCTATTCGGAGTTTCGGGTAGCTGCCGGCAACAAAGACAGAATGAAGCCGGGCGACCAGTTTATCCTTTGGCGTTCGGGCAACGAAGCCGCCGTGCTGGCGTTTGGAGAAGTGATGGATAAACCCACGATGCGCGTCAGACCTGCCGAAGAAGATCGCTTTGTAAAAGATTTTGATCGGATAAAACGGGAGCGATGGGCCGTTACTGTGCAGTACCAGCATAAACTGTTAGAAAACCCCGTCTGGCGGGCCGCTATACTCCAAAATCCAGACTTGAGTGAGTTACGGGTCTTCCAAAATCCGCAGGGCATTACCAACGCCGAGCTTACAGCAGAACAGTACGGTACGCTGCGTTTGCTGGCTAATCTAAGCAGCTATACTGACGAATACATTGCCGAAGAACCCGCATCAGGGTATAGCGCGCAACCCGCTCTGCCCAATCAGCCGCATAACCTGATTTTGTTTGGCCCGCCCGGCACCGGCAAAACCTTCGCGCTCCAGCCGTACCTGACCGGCGACCAGGCTACGCTGATTACGTTTCATCCGTCATATAGCTACGAAGAGTTTGTGGAGGGTATCCGGCCCGAAGTCATGGGCGGACAAATCAGTTACCGCGTTCGGAAGGGCGTATTTTATAAAGCCTGCCTGTCGGCCATTCAACGGGCGGGGTATGCTACCCTGGCCGATTGTCTGAACGACACACCCGACGTTCGCGCCCACAAACTGCGCCAGGCACCGGCGTATTTTCTGCTCATCGACGAGGTGAACCGGGCCAACGTATCGAGTGTGTTTGGTGAGTTGATTACCCTGCTCGAAACCGATAAGCGACTCGGCAGCGACCACGAACTCTGGACCACTCTCCCCTACTCGCAGGAACGTTTTGGCGTACCGCTGAACCTATATGTGGTGGGTACGATGAACACCACCGACCGGTCCATTGCCCTGCTTGACCTGGCCCTGCGCCGACGCTTTGCCTTCCGCGAAATGCGGCCTGACCCGTCGGTTTTGACCGTACTGGACAACGGCGTTGACCTGTCGCAACTGCTGCGCACCCTCAACGAACGCGTTGAGTACCTGCTTGACCATGACCATCAACTCGGTCACGCGTACCTGACCGGCGTACAAACCCACAACGAACTTTGCGGTGCCTTCCGCGACCGGATTATTCCGTTATTGCAGGAGTATTTCTTCAACGACTGGACAAAGATCAGCTTGGTTTTAGGTGATAACCCGGCCTGGGGTAAAACGCCCGAACAGCGGCTAATCTGGACCAAAAAACGCTACACCAACGCCCTAACCACCGGCCTTTTCGGCGAACTGCCTGACGTGGTCGATGACGTCATAACCTACGAAATAAATCCCCACCTGACTGCGGGCGAGTTGGACCAGATACCGGCAGAAGCGTTTGTGAGGATGTACCAGAAATAGTGCTTTGCCATGCTGACGAAGGAAGCATCTTCGTTAGACCACCAATGCGGTAGCATACCACCTTTTAAACTATCGACGTAGATGCTTCCTTCGTCAGCATGACAAAAATGAAAGCACTCGTTCTTACCGAATACAACCACTTTGCGCTACAGGATGTAGCCAAACCAACGCCCGGCCCCAATGATGTGCTGGTGCGGGTACAGGCCGTGGGCATCTGCGGCTCCGACGTGCATGGCATGGACGGCAGTAGCGGTCGGCGCGTTCCGCCCCTGATTATGGGTCACGAAGCCAGTGGTATCATTGCCGAAGTGGGCAGCAACGTACAAAACTGGACTACCGGCGACCGCGTTACGTTCGACTCGACGGTGTATGCTTTGGACGACTGGTACAGCCGACGCGGACAGTACAACCTTAGCGATGGCCGCGAAGTAGTGGGCGTCTCCACGCCGGAGTTTAAGCGTAACGGGGCGTTTGCCGAGTTTGTGGTGGTGCCGCAACACATTTTGTACGCCATTCCCGACGGCGTGAGTTTCACCCAGGCCGCGCTGGTTGAGCCGGTAGCGGTGGCCCTGCACGCAGTGAGTCTGACACCCCTTCAGGTCAACGATTCGGCGGTGGTGGTAGGGTCGGGTATGATTGGGCTATTCGTGATTCAGGTGCTGAAGCTGGCGGGTTGCTACCCCATCATCGCCATCGACCTCGACGATGATCGGCTTGCCCTGGCCCGGAAGCTCGGCGCAACGCACACTATCAACGCCCGCACAGAGGACGTACCGGCACAGGTACAGGCTCTCACGCACGGGCGCGGGGCCGATGTTTCGTTTGAAGTAGTAGGCGCGGGACCAACCGTAAAAACCGCCATCGACTGCGTTCGTAAGGGCGCAACGGTAACGCTGGTGGGTAATCTGGCCCCAATGGCCGAGGTGCCGTTGCAGGCTATTGTAACGCGGCAACTGCGGTTGCAGGGGTCGTGTTCCATCAACGGCGAGTACGAAGCCGCGCTAAGCCTGATTGCATCGGGCCGCATCGACGTACTGGCCATTCTGAGCGCCGAAGTCCCCCTAACCGAAGGAGCCAACTGGTTCAAACGGCTCTACGACAAAGAAAGAGGTCTGATAAAAGTGGTGATGAAGCCGTGAGACTGTTCGTTTAATGGCTATATGCTCCTGTCAACTATCTACCCTTTATTCAATGATAGGTGGCCTTTTACTATATTGTCTAAAAAAAGCTATGGACGCGATTCAGATTCAAAATCAGCCGGGTCGGTACGTTATCAGTATCGACAAAGAAGAAGTTAGTCAGGAGTTTATGCTTGGTTTGCTGGAGCGTATTCAGTTAGAGCGATTGGCCCGTAATGTCGATTTTAACGAGTCTATCCTGGCTCTTGGTGAGGAATTGAACGCGGGTTGGTGGCAGCAGAACAAGCACCGTTTCATCAAGGAATGAGCCGTGCAGAAAGTAATCATCGATCACAATATTCTCTTTTCTGCCATATACACCGGCGAGTCCCGCACCCGGCAACGGCTCCTCGATAGCCCCTTTTCTTTCTACACGCCCAACTATTTGATTGTAGAGTTATTCAGGCATCGGCAGCGTATTGTCGAGAAGTCAAAAGCATCAGAAGCCGACGTTCTTAGCTATCTGAGTCAGGTTCTCGGCAAGGTTCACTTCTTCAATGAAGAGTTGATAAGCCTGGAGCACTTTTTTACTGCCTATCATTTATGCCGGGAAACGGACGAAAATGACACGACCTACGTCGCATTGACGCTTGAACTGGACGGCGTTTTCTGGACACGTGACGAAGTACTAAAAATCGGGTTGCGGCAGCGCGGATTCGACCGCTTTTTCGACGAAACATTGTAAGAGACCAACTCTATCTTGGGTGGCAAAAAAGTCATGCCGTCTAAAGTCAAAACGGCTCTACGACAAGGAGAAGGGATTGATCAAAGTGGTGCTGAAGCCCTGAGCAGACTCACTTGATTGGCGTGTACTGCGTAATGACGTTGTTGCTTTCTAATTCGAGCAGGTCTTCACGTAAGATTCTAATCGTAGGGTTACCCGTAAAATCGCAGAACACGAGGGAACAGGGCAGCGACTCGGTGTACTGAATTACATTTCCATTCCGCTTAAACTGGGTAGGCGCGCAGCATTGGGCTGGCTGGACAACACCATCTTTCCGATAGATCAGCGTACCGTCGGGCCGGTACTCGGTGTCGTAGATACCGTCGGTATTGTACATGGCCCACACGCTGTCGTCCACGTTACGAAATTGCAGAATGTGCCACCGCTGGTACAGCAAGTCAGCCGGGCCGATGGCCGAAGTCCCCCTAACCGAAGGAGCCAACTGGTTCAAACGGCTCTACGACAAAGAAAAAGGTCTGATAAAAGTGGTGATGAAACCGTGATGATGATATAGTCAGGGCTTTATCTCAAACGTCAGCACGTTTTTGCCATTGGTCAGCACCAGCGTCGTTTCGGTTAGGGTCGTAACCTGCCAGGCAACATCGCCTATGAGGGGAGAAATTCCGCAGGATACAGCAGCGCAGGAGCTTGACGTCTGGTATATGAAGCGAATGGTGCTATTGGCTACCTCAAACCGGCTCGGCTTGCAACACCAGTTGATATCGTCGGGTTGGTTTCCCCGAAAATCGCCATTTCGGGGAAACGTTACGACCGTTTGTTGCGGGTTGTCCTGTACCTGTCCGTCAATCGTAGCCCGGGTAAGTTGCCACGTCCGATACAGCAAGTCCGTTATGGGTACGGTTACAGGCTCAGGCGCAGGTTGTGCAGCGTCTTCCTTGTGGCAACCGACAAGACAGATCAGTAGGAGCAGCGATACGATTCGTTTCATTGTGTTTGTTCTCTTTTGAGTAGAAGACCCGGCTTCGGCTTATTTGGTTGGAATATAGCTAAAATTTGCTGCGTATCGAATTTAACAATCGGGTAACGCCGAAGCCTGTAACTTGCCAGCAAACTCAATCATATTTCCCAATGAAGCTTTCCGCCGTTCTATTGCTTTCGCTGGTTCTTGCCGCGTTTGCCGTCCCCGATCTCGATACGTTGAAAATCAATCAGGTACAGGTAATCGGCTCGCACAACAGCTACAAGCAGGCCATTGACCCGGCTCTGTTCAGGATGCTGACCCGCACCGACTCCGTCCGCTTCAAAGCCATCGAATACAGTCATATTTCCCTGACCGGGCAACTCGATCTGGGATTGCGTGGGCTGGAAATCGACGTGTATGCCGACGATCAGGGTGGTAAATACGCGAAGCCGATGGGCATGAAACTCGCGCCCGGCCAGCCGCCTTACGATGCCAACGGCGAGATGAATGCACCGGGATTCAAGGTATTGCACATTCAGGACATCGACTTCCGCAGCAACTGCCCCACCTTCGCGGGCTGCCTCGCCGAACTCAAACGCTGGTCCGACGCGCATCCTGATCACTTTCCGGTCTATATCACGATGAACGCCAAAGATGACGTCATCAGTCGCCCCGGCTTCGTCAAACCCGACCCCTTTACCCCCGACGTACTAAGCCGTTTAGACAGTACCGTACTGGCCGGATTAGGACACAGCAAACTCATCACGCCCGACGATGTGCGCGGCAAACGCGAAACGCTCGAAGCGGCTGTGCTGGCCGGTAACTGGCCAACGGTAAAATCGGCGCGGGGTAAGTTTCTGTTCGTGCTGGACGAGGTGGGTAAGAAGCGGGCGGATTACATAACCGGGCATCCGTCATTGCGGGGCCGGACGCTCTTTACCAACTCGGAACCCGGCACGCCCGAAGCCGCCTTCGTCATCCTGAACAACCCCACCACCGGCCAGGACCGGATTCGGGAACTCGTCAAAAAAGGCTACCTCGTCCGCACCCGCGCCGACGCCGATACCAGACAGGCCCGCCAGAATGATTACCGCGATTTTGAACTGGCCCAGCAAACGGGGGCGCAAATCATCACGACGGATTATTACCACCCCAGCACGTTTTTCACCTCCGACTACGTCATCAAATTCGCCGATGGCGGTTATGTTCGGCCCATGAAGTAGCAGAACGTCTCGTTACATCTATGAAATACCTCGCCCTTCCCCTCCTCCTCTTTTCGCTGACCGCCTGTCAGAAAAGCGGCTACCGCTCTGCCGACAACCAGCAAACGCTGGCCGACCCGTCGATTATGCCCTACAACCGGCTCATCAAATCGGCGGGAACGGTCCTGACTTATGGCGATCCCAAACTCGAAAATCATACGCTCGACATTACACCGTTGCCCGGCGTGGACTCGCCCGGCGTGGATTCGCCCGGCAACCAGCAACTCGTTGTGGAAGATCGGTACGGAATAGCGGTACTGGACCGGGCTACGCAGAAACTGGTGTACCGCTGGAGCCTGGCCGACGAACCGGCGTATAAGGGCATGATGGGCGTGTATTCAGGTATCGAAGCATTTCGGTATCAGGGCAAAACGTATATCGTCTGGGGGGTGTCGCAGGGCGGGCGGGGTAAGTCGGGCATACTCATTGCTACCTGGAATGGGCAGAAAATTACGGATACCGAGCTGCTGCCGTTTGCGGCCATCGCCCCCGCCCCCCTCTCGCTGCCCAACGACGTAGCGGTACAGATGGAAAACAACGAACCGTTCCTGTACGTGGTGCTGAACGGCAACAACCAGCTCGTCAAAATCCGCTTTGCCGACCGCAGCACCGTCTGGACCGCCCCCGTCGGTGTAGCTCCATTCGGCGTGGCCCTGGCCGAAACCCGCGCCCGGCGTGGATTCGCGTTCGTCACCAACTGGGGTGGCCCGATCCCTGACTCGGCAAGTGTAGCTGAAACGGCGGGCGTTCCCTGGGGCAGCGCGTACATCGACCCAAAAACCGGGGCCATGGCGCGGGGAACGGTGTCGGTCATTGACCTGAAAACCGGGCAAACCGAACCCGAAATACGCGTCGGGCTGCATCCCAACGCCATTATCAGCAGCAAAAACGCGCAGACGCTCTACGTAGCCAATGGCAACAGCGATTATGTTTCGGTCATTGACGCCACCACCCGGCAGGTTACAGATTCTATTGCGGTGGGTCTATTCGGCAGGCCGGACACTTATATCGGCAGTACGCCCAACGCCTTGGCCCTCGATCCGGCCAGCACTACGCTCTACGTGGCCAACGGGCTGGATAATGCCCTCGCGGTGGTTTCGCTGGCCGACAAGCGGGTTTCAGGCTACATCCCTACTCAGGCGTATCCGAGTGGTATGGCAAGGCTCGGCGACACGCTGTACGTAACTAATCTGGAAGGCAGCGGAGCGCGTGTAGCTACCGAAGTGGAAATGCGTCCTAATCCAAAACCGGGACAGCAAGCCTACACCGCCCACCGCCAATTGGCAACGCTGTCGATTATTCCGGTACCGGACGCGGCCCTGCTGACCACGCAGACCCGGCAGGTTCGGGAACTGGCGCAGGAATTTCGGCTGTCGCTGACCGAGCAGTTGCCGCGTTCCAACGCCAAACCCCGGCCCGTGCCGGAGCGCATCGGCGAGCCGTCGGTGTTCAAGCACGTACTGTATATCATCAAGGAAAACCGCACCTACGATCAGGTCCTGGGCGACATGCCCGAAGGGCGCGGTATGGCGTCGCTCTGCGTCTTTGGCGACAGCGTAACGCCTAATCAGCACCAGCTGGCGCGGGAGTTTCAATTGCTGGACAATTACTACGTATCAGGAAAATCGTCGGCAGAGGGGCATCACTGGGCCGATGCGGCTATGGTGACGGACTATACCGAGAAGAGCGTGCGGGGTTGGTTTCGGTCATACCCACACGTGCTGTATGATGCGATGGTCTACGATAAGAAAGGCATGATCTGGAACAACGCGCTGGACCACGGCAAAACCGTGCGCATCTACGGCGAAGCCTGCACCTGCCAGTACAACCGCAAGCAGTACGACTGGAAAAAGCTCTTTGACATGCGGGAAGCCGGGCAACCGTTCTCGTACACCAACACCACGACTATTTCGCGGGTGCGGCCCGTTCTGGCGCAGGACTTTCCCGGCTGCGATGACGAGAACATCAGCGATCAGATGCGGGCCGACGCCTTCATCCGCGATCTGGAAGCCGCGGCCGCCCGCCCCGGCGACGACTTACCCAACCTGATGGTTATGGCCCTGCCCAACGACCACACTGCCGGACTCAGCCCCGCCTTCCCCACGCCCCGCGCCATGGTGGCCGACAATGACCTGGCCGTGGGGCGTATTGTGGAAGCCATCCAGAAAAGCCGGTTTGCGGCCAATACGGTCATTTTTATTACCGAAGACGACTCACAGGCGGGCTGGGACCACATCTCGGCCTACCGCACCACGGGCTTTGTGATCAGCCCCTACTCCCGCCTGCGAAAAACCGTCAGCACCAACTACAACCAGACCTCGATGGTACGTACCATCGAGCAGATTCTGGGTCTGCCGCCCATGAACGTCATCGACGCTACGGCCCTGCCCATGTTTGACTGCTTTGCCGACGTACCCGACACCACGCCCTACACCGCCCGGCCCAACCGGATTCGACTCGATGAAATGAACCGACCGTTGCAGAGTCTGCGGGGACGCGCCTTGCACCTCGCCCGCGAGTCGATGGAGCAGGCCGACGAAGGCATCGACACCGGCGAAGACGAGCTGATGAACGAAATTCTGTGGTTCGCCACCAAAGGCAACGTACCGTATCCGCGCTTTAACAGACGGGAAGAGTAAGTCATCGAAAAAATTTCCGCCACTTAGTTTGCCAAAGCGCGTCTACCAATTATCATTGCATTGTAGTTAGGGGGTTCCTGACACCAACGAGGAACTACTTCTTACTGATTATCAGAGATATGTAGTTCTGCAACTTGGCGTACAGTACTATGTTGGGTGGAATGAACAAGTGTTTGCCGACAGTCCAGCCATCCTGGCGACATCAAGTATGTCTCGCCAAGCCAATTTTCGGCCGACACGAGGTGCTTGGGAGTTAGACAAGCGGCAAAAGAGTTGGGTATGTTTCTGTAGATAGTCAGCATGTTGTGGTTAGGAATCCCTAAAAACGTTACGAGCGGCATTGGGCAACGGCTAACTCATTAAATATGCAAGTTCATAAATGGCAAGTAATTCAAATAGTGAAGAAAACATATATCTCAATACATTTGTTTAAAATCCATCAATAACTATAGGATTCAATGGGAATTTTTTCATTTGAAGAGGACGAAATTTCAGTTTTACTTGGTACAGTTTTGAATTATGTATCATCAAAATATAACTTCAAACCTAAACAAATGGCGGAAAATCTACACATTTCTTTATCCTACTTTTATAGAATAAGAAATCCAAATTCTGAAGTCAGTTCATATACGAGGAAGTCATTTTTTATCAATTTGTTGAAAAAACATAAGTTATCTATCTTAAAAGATAAGCAAGATAAATTTCATATTTCAGAAGAAGCTAAAAAAAGCTTTTATATACAGAAATACTTTTGGTATTTGTATGAAAAAGATAGTAAAAAATTAATTTCACTTAGGGGGGAAGTTGACCTATTAGAGCAAGATTATTTTTTTATAAATTCAGACGATGATACCTTGTTTGCAGGTGAGTATCGCGAAAATTATGGTTACACATCATATTCATTAAATACAATATCATCCTATTCTGACATTATTCATTGGGGAGAAGACACTACAAGGGCCATTAAGGAAAAAGTGGTCTTCGATCAAGTTGATGATAATGAAGAAGAATTCAATTCTAAAAAACGAATTGCATACAACATAAGTATGGGTGGAGATCTATCTGATGTAACACAAGATATCCTTTTTGGTTCTTTCACGAGATATATTAATTACAATAAGATTTTTTCTGGTCGGGTCGTAATGTCCACTACAGAACTAAAAGAGCTACCATATGAAGTATCTATTTATTTAACAAATCAAAAGTTTCATGAATTTTTCGATCACAACGTTGACGTTAATAATATTGAAGATCTAAGAATATTTGTTGCAACTTTTGATCAAAAAGTTAAATATATTAATTTAGATATACCAGAAGAACTCGTTACTGCATATCAGCAGTTTTTATCCTTCTTCTCTAATTATGTAGAAGTTACGAAGGGTAAAAATATAAACTTCGATATTTTGAAAAATCAAGATGGTTTAACAATTGATATCGAATTATTATCTGAAAATATAGATATGAATGGCCTTAAGATATACATTGATGAGTATCTAAAATTTAGTCAGCAAAATATTGATGACCTGATGATCAATATAGAAACTGATTTAGCCAGTAGAAAATTTGACATTTTTGTTTTAGAATTAAAACAGCAGATTAACAATCTTAAACAGAGTTTAGATATTGCTCACTTGAAGAACAGTATGTTACAAGAAGATAATAAGTATCTTAGAAATCTTGTTGAGAAGTTTGCTAATAAAGAATCAACAATACATCTTCAACTTATCAACGGTGGAGAACAACAATTTGCTGACAAAATAAAGAATCAATTATGAAAATTAACCAGAATAATATTTACGGCGGCAATCAACAATTTGCTGACAAAATCGTCAATCATAACTCAATTCTTTCAGAGACGGATAGAAAGATAATTGATTTGATTGATACGGATGGACAGGGTAACTATGATAAACAAATCCTTACAAAGGACTTGGAGCGTTTAAAATCGTCTGAATCGAGCCAAGAGGAAAAAGAAAATGCTAAGAGTACTTTCAGGAAAATCTTTGAAAGTGGTATATCTCAATTAACAAAAGGGGCAATAAAGATTTTAATTGAGCAAAACGCTGATTATTTAGATTTCACTTGAATACGGTTTATAAATTTGCTCCATATAGAAGGCTTATCGGGCGACAGGATGCTCTCCCCCGAAGGCAGGGGCTCAGCCCAACAGCCACCGTGTTCGCGGGCGAACGAACCCAGAAGAACGCAAGGTAAATAAAAAGCCACCTTTGGGCCTTATATTTACCTTGCTGTCAGTAGCCCCTTCGTGGGAAGATCGTCCTTGTTTGTTGGTGCTTATCAACCCGTCCAACCGCCCGATTTGGCTATTCGTCATGAAGTAGTTTTTTACTTCATGCTTTGAGAACCCAACTGGTAGAGAAGCAGTCGCTTTTACTCCGTACATCCCGATTATCGTCTTTCTAAAATAGCCCGCTGATAGCCTGTTTTGTTCATTGCTAACCGTTTTTAAGTATGAAAAAGCAAGACAACTACCTGGCAATGCCCGTCGTTCACCAACAAGTGGCGGGCATCGATGTCGGCTCACAGTTCCATGTGGTGGCCATCGGTGACGACCCTAAACAACACGTCCAGCAGTTCGGAGTCTCCACCAAAGAACTCTTCCGACTGTCTCAGTGGCTGACTGACAACCAGGTCAGCCATGTGGCTTTGGAAGCTACAGGCGGCTATGAACGAGCCTTAGTTAATGTGCTTCAGGAAACCGGCTTTGACGTGCTGGTCACCTCAGGAGCCAATACGAAAAATTACCGACGCTTTAAATCGGATACCTCGGATGCCATTCATATCCGTACCCTGCACAGTTTGGGTTTACTACCTCCCATTTTTTTGCCCGATGAGTTCTCGACGCTTATCCGGCCACTAGTGCGGCTGCGGAGAAGTCTGGTAGAAGATGCTGCTGATTACATCCGTCGTATCCAGAAAGCCCTGCGGGCGGGCAATGTACGGCTGGATACGGTATTGACCGATACAAATTCAGTGTCAGGTTTGCGGATCATTGCCGCCATTTGTCAGGGCCAGGAAGACCCGCTTAAACTGGCCGAACTGGTAGATAGCAAGTGCAAGAAGAAGCCCGCCGAAATCATTGAGTTGCTGCGGGGCAACTGGAATGGGGCGATGCGTTTTGAAGTCCGTAGTAACTATCGGCTCTACCTAAACTTACAGGCCGAAATCGCCGAGTTAGACAAGGAACTCGACGGCCACTTTACCGACCATACTAAGGGACTCGAACAGCCCCAAGCAGTAGCTGATCCCACTGTAGGCCGCCAAAAACTACGGCAGTCGCGCAACACGCCCCGCCTACCTATTGAGCAATATGCTCATAAGCTGTTAGGGGTTGACCTAAGTAACATTCCCGGTTTTGGCCGGGATGCACTACTCACGTTCATGGCCGAAGTGGGCGAGTCGATCACCAAGTTTAACTCGGCCAAAGCGTTTGCCAAGTGGTTGGGTTTTACTCCCAACAACAAAGCGTCAGGCGGTAAGGTACTGTCGCGCAAAACGTTAAAGAACAAGTCGACGTTGCCCAATACGTTTCGGATGGTAGCCAACTCATTGGGCAACATGAAGAAACCCAATCCGATGACAGCCTTTTTTCAGCGGATTGCCTACCGGGCTGGTCGGATCAAAGCGATCACGGCTACGGCGCGGAAGTTGGCGGTGGTGGTATACAAGATGCTAACGACAGGCGAGGCTTACGAGCCAACAAAGCTGGTGCGGGACGTAGCCCAAGTAAAGCAGCAGCAAATTCGCCAGATCAAGAAAAAGCTGGCTAAATTTGGCATCACGGGGCCGGAATTAGGGTTGGACGTTGTGTTTTTGGCCAACTGATTATCAGCAGGTTATAAAGCATGCGTACATCGGAACAGGGGGTGTAAAGGTGCAGCGCATTTGCCTAATCGAATTTACTTACTCACCATCAGCCCCCTAGGGTGTTGGGTGCAGTTGCCAAGCTGATTCGGAGTTAATCAGCATCCGGCGACAGTTGGTACGTCTCGCGGGGCGGGTCTGTAAATTCGTCGTTTTTCGGCATCGGGCGGCAAGTTGCGCGTCCCGGAACGTAGCGGTTCAGGTCGCACTTTGCGGCCACCGGCGACAAAAGAGACGCCCTGACTGTGTAGAGTTAACAAATTCTTTAATTTTATCCGTTTATATACTCTATTTCCTACTTGACATGACCGATATTTTTTCATCCAAGCCTTTGGCCGAACTCAGTTTGGCGGAACTCAAAAAAAAGGAAAAATCAATTAACATAATGAGTTACGTTTTGGGTGGCCTGATACTACTCATTCTACTATACTTTGGCGTTACCTGGTACCAGAAGGGGACACCCCCCAGAAATATGGTTTACATGGGTGGGTTTGCCGCTATGGCCTACCTGATGGGTATTAGATCAAAAAAGGTCAAAGCCGAGATTGCTACAAGACAGTAGCAGGTTCGTATGAGCCAAGTCGTATACGACAAGGGAAACGCCCTGGTCATTGAGGTTTGACAAAATGGATTTTTGCGTTTTTTAAGCATCGCACATCGGCGTAGCAAGCTGGAATTTGCGTTGTTGTCCGCTCCGCGTGTGCGGGGTATCCGCAACAGGCCGCACGTCCCAGATTGGGCCGTCACCCAATACCAGCAGGGGTGTACTATTCGTACGGTAGTTCGACATGCAACGGAGATGATTGTATCAGGCTTCATCCAAACTCGCCAAACGCAAACTTACGACCCGGCGGTGCGCTTCGAGCGATTCAGTTTCGGCCATAGCCTCCATCACCGGGCCGAGCAACCGCACCCGTCGGGTATGATGTGTCGCACAGTTCTGATTGAGTATCAGCGTGCTTACTAAGACGGAGAAGGTAGTGGTGGTGTAAAGCGGGTAGTCTCGCTTTTAGTATCAAATTAGGTTTAAGGAATTTATTTCTGATATTTAGGTCACGACTTTACGTCGTGACCCAGTAATAAAAGAGTCCTCTTTTCTAAATCTTAACCACCAACATGATGGCAACCGACTACAACGCAATTGCAAAAGAGTATCAGGCATCGAAATTGTTACCTTGGCGAAACTATGTTGAGTCGCATACATTCTTTGAGTTGGCAGGAGACCTTTCCGACCTGGATGTCCTTGATTTAGCTTGCGGAGAGGGTTTCTATACCCGGCAAATCAAGTTTAGAGGGGCTGCTCAGGTCACAGGAGTTGATATTTCTGATGGCATGATCCGGCTCGCGCGGGAGGCCGAAGCTGCTTCGCAACTTGGACTCAAGTATTATTGCCAGGATGTTATGTTGCTCGATCTCGATAAGAAATTCGACCTTATCTGTGCCAGCTACCTCCTTAACTACGCCCGAACATCTGACGAACTCTGTCAGATGAGCCGAGTTATTGTCAACCATTTGAAACCCGGCGGTCGTTTCATTACCATCAACAGCAATCCCGATTACCGAGGTACTGTTGAGATTATGTTTCCGTATGGCTTCACCCGCGAAAACGATAGTTACGAGGAAGGGGCCGCCATTACATATCGCTTTTATCAGTCTGATGTATCACACATTGCCGTTACCAATTACCACCTCGAAAAATCTACCCACGAAACGGCTTTACAATTGGCGGGTCTTTCCCAGATTCAGTGGCATTCAGTAAAGGTTTCTTCTGAAGGAATTGAGAGACACGGCAGGGACTATTGGTCAGCCATTTTAAATTGGCAACCTATTATCGGGCTTTCGTGTGTTCGGGCAAAGGCCTAAGAAATGCGCTATTCGGCTAACCTCATTTGTTGGGTGTTCTGCTCATCAGTTTTGGTTCCGCAGGTTCTGTTCGACATAATAATTACCTTGACAATCAGCCTTTTATGTCGATTTGTCAGCTCTCGGCGACAGGCTGCACGCCCCTTTCAGCCTAACGAGGGTGAGGGTGATGCATACAAGTAGTGCTTGCGGGGCCGGTCTAGTATGACAATGTGAACGCCCTAACCAATTTGCAGATGAAAAAAATATTTCTTGTTAGCTTTCTTGCCGTTGCAATGACCACGCATGCCCAAGTGTACAGAGAGCGTATTGGATTTACGCTGGAAAGCATTGCCGAGATAGATATTGGCTGGATGAAGGTTTACGATCACCCAAGTCCACCAACGGGAAAAACCCTGGGCAACAGGGTTTACAGTGCCAAACAAATTGGGTATAGCCAGCAATTTGTCGAATGGATGCAGCAATCGTACGTACCCAAAGGCTGTCTGGGCCGTGCAGGCTATTACCAGAACGTTATTCCAAAATTCAGCGGTACAAATAGCCGTCTCGGTAATGCCATTAATGAGCATTTAGCTGCTCTACCTCATATGTATGGTGCATTTTCAAGAATGTATATGTTTTTGAAGAAAGATGAGACTGGGAAATTTGTACCGCAAAACAACTTTGCAGCGTATTGGCGGATTGAAGTAAACCAACTGGAACACATCAGCAAGCCCGTATCGTTTATTTCAAGTGCTGACGAATACTATTTTGTAGTTCCCGATTTCAGTAGTAATTCAAAAGGATACAGTTCTGATGACAGGACCGCCAGTAATTTGATGGAATTTAATAAATTTTTCAAATCTTATAAACACTTTTATATTCCACCAAAAATTGTTGAAGACGATCCGCAGTACGTCGTAATAATGTCGAAAGATAATGAACTACCATTTGAAAAAATAACTATCGGTGAATTTCTCACACAAGCAGAAAAGCAACTACCAATTTGGCAAAAAATAGACCCCATTTCAGCAGAAAACTTCTCCTTAGCTCAAAGGAATCTTGCCCGGCTCAAAGAAAAATACAAGGTCAAATGGAATGATGTTGCTGAAATTAAGCTTTCCAGTAATCAAATCATGCTTCAAGATTTTGTGAATGCAAAAGAAGGGACAACGGATATATTTGATAACAGGGATATTTATGGTAAGGAAGGAACAACGCCAACCTTTCCTATTTTAAAGGTAAAAAAAACAGCATTAGCCCTTTGTAAAACAGACCAGCCACAGTGGCTTGTCATCAGATGGACGATGGGAATGCCCAATGCGTCATTCAACAAACATTTACACGAATCAATCTTAAATAACTTTAATTTTGATTATGTGTATAATTATTTCTTCGGAAAGAATAAGGTTGCGGAAGTTTATAAGCCGCTTAGATCACCTACTGGTAAGTAAAGGCAATTTAGCCCTGTCTAATTATTTAGCTCTCCAGTGACAGAAAGCAGGCCGTGAGGTCAGCGTTTTCAGCCCAACCGGCCACGTGTGTAAGGGCTCCTACGTCGCCATCACCACATGGAGTCGTTGGGTCATCACTCTTCTTTACGTGGGCGGTTCCGGTCGACAAGCACAAGTTGAGCGCAAGGAACGTAGCTACAGTTTCAGAAATTTTCTTAACCTAACCATCCTTATGTTTTCAACTAAAGACTACTCTAAAATGACACTTGACGAATTGGTGTCAGAAGAGAAAAAAGTGAAATCACAAAAAACCCTAATCGCTCTGATAATGGGTCTTGTGGTTGGCATTGCTGTTTGGTCTGCTACACATAAATGGGGGGCTTTCTTTACTTTTGGGTTACTAATTCTTCCGTTTCTCATTGGTTCCAGGTATTCAAAAAACCTGAAGGACATCCAGGCAGAAATAAACCGCAGGGATATTGTTGGCTAATTAGCTCAAGGCGGGCCGGTTTCGGTCGGCAGGCATAACCTGTTGCACACGATGCTGGAAAGGGCGCAACACGAATGAGTGTGTACAGGTGTTACCCGCGTCCGTTTGTTCAATAACACCTCACTATAACCCTCGTGGACGTTGGTGTCAGTTCATTGGCTTGCGATGTGCCGGATTTTGTGTAACAGGACACAACCCGTTGACAGTCAGTCTTTTTTCTTGCAGTTCAGCGTTCTCGTCGACAAATTGCACCCCGACAGTCAGCTTGGCTCGTGGGGTAGGTTTTAGCTTCGCGCTTTGGCCGGTCTGCCGGTGCTATAAATTAAACACTAAGGCAAAGTAAAATGAATAAGAACGGAGCAATTATCATTGTTGAAGATGACGCTGACGACCAGGAACTGTTTAGTATGGTATTTAGAGAACTCAATTACAAAAACGAAGTTATTTTTTTCAGTGATGGACAGGAAGCTCTTACCTACCTGACCGCACAAACCAGTGAACCCTTTATCGTTTTTTCTGACATCAACATGCCAAAGTTAAACGGCATAGAACTAAGGAAACAGATTCATGAAAACGAGAGTATACGCATAAAAACGATTCCTTACTTATTTTTTACAACCAGTGCTGAACAAAGAGATGTTATTGACGCTTATTCAAAATCTATTCAGGGATTTTTTATTAAGCCCTCAAGTTTACAGGATTTAACAGGTCTGATTAAAATTATAATTGATTATTGGAAACACTGTGTTTCTCCAAACTATGTTAATTAATTTGAACCTGAATTTTCTCGTCAGTTCCTGATATTTTATGAAAAATCCGTTACTTTTCCTTTGGCTGATTATCCTCTGTTACCGGGTGACGGGGCAGGATTTTACCGAAAAAAAAGTGATCCCGCTGGAATTTTCGCAGGGGCTGATCAGCGCGCCGGGGTCGCCGGAGTTGTATGTGGGTCAGATTACGGTATCTCCGCAGTTTCGGCTGGGCGGGCCGCTACGGGCAGGCATCACGGCAGGTGGATTCTACACGGCAAGGCGGTTAAGTGGGCTGGCTGGGCCCCGTATTGCGCTGAAAGTGGTGCAGTTGCCCAAACTCTTTACTGCCGAAACGGGCAATCTGCATGTGTCGGCAGATTATCTGTTCGGTACCGGGGGGCAGCAACTGCTGGGGGGTGGCATCCATGCCGATATCGCCGAACTACTGATTCTGTCGCTCAACTACCGGCGCGACCTGCACACCCCCGCCAACTGGTTTCAGTTTGGCATTGCGTACCACCTGAGCCGCGCGAAAATCCCGACCAACATTCGCTCCAACCCTGTTGACATCCGTTAGTCTGACAAGTATATGAAAGCATTAGTTATTGGGGGCGGAGGGTCCAAAGGAGCCTTTGCCGTTGGGGTGCTGAAATTCATCCATCAACGCGTACAACCGCTTGGCTCGTTCGATATCTACAGCGGCACCAGCACCGGCTCGCTCATTGTGCCGCTGGCGTTGCTGGGCGAGATCGATATGCTGGAACAGATTTACACCAGCACCCGCAACGAAGATATTCTGAACAAACACAGCATCGGGCGGCTCCTGACCGACATTTCGATCCACGACGCGACGCCGTTATTGCGGTTCATTGAGCGGGAAATCACTCCGGCGCGGGCCGCCCGGATCATGGCTTCGCCCAAACGGCTGTACCTGTCGGGCGTGTCGTTGCAAACCCAGGACCTGGTGCATTTTGCCACCAAACCCACCCCGGCCACGGATGCTTACCGGATTCGGACCATCTCGACGATACAGCAATTGCAACGGGCCATGCTCGCGTCGTCCTGCCAGCCAATTTATATGCAGCCGGTAGACGTGTTCAGCGATGGCAGGGAACAGTTCTGCGATGGTGGGGTCCGCGAAAATACCCCCCTGCAAGTCGCGGTCGATGCCGGGGCTACCGAAATTATCGCCATCTCGATGGGGCCAAAACTGGGCCAGAACGTGTTCAGCACCAGCCTGTTTAGCAAAGCAACGGCCATTCTGGGGTTCACCATCGACACCTTCAGTACCGATGTGGGCCAGAACGATTACCGCCTGCCGGATTTTATTGTGGAAGTCAATCAGTACCTGGCCGCCGTAAAAACGCAGTTGCTCCGCAGCGGGGTTAGTCCGGCTGTGGTGGAGACCGGCTTTTCGGCAGCAACCAGTCCGGTAAAGCATACGCCACTGGTAAAGATCGATGAACTCCGGCCCGATATCAACCTCGGTACCGATGAGTTCGGGGGCGACGGCGGGCTAAATTTTGATCCCGTCAAGATGAAACGGATGCTGGATTTGGGGTTTGAGAAAGCCAAACAGCATTTCGGTAATCCAGGTCCGGGCAATCTGATAGCTGGTTCGCGTTGAGCCGGTTCGGTAAGATCAGCGTGAATTAGCCCCACCTCCTGACCTTGATTACCCTCTCTTCCTCAGATCGGGCTGGCTTGAGGAAGTCGTTTTGGTCAAAATCTATTACGAACAATCGGTAACGGACGGGGTTCTACGAAGAGGAATAACCTACGTAAAACCTGACCAATCACCGTTATGAAAACCGAAGGAAAAGACCAGATCGACATGAACGAAAGCAACCGGGAAGACATCATGCGCGCCAAACAGGCCATCTCGCCCGATGGCCTCGAAGACCAGTCGGCGGAGGGCGATAGTGGTGTTGGTGCCGAAATCGACCCCAAACCCCTGCCTGACAATGTCCTTGAAGATACGTACATGGACGGCGACGAACCCGCCGAGAACCTGCGCATGATGAACCCCAACCGCAACACCGATAAGCCCGACATCGACAAACCGGCGTATAGCTAATTCAAGTTGTATGATGCAAGTTTGTTTCGAGGGTGTAAGCCAGCAAAAACAAGACGATCTTGATTAGAAAACCCGCTTCCGTTACGGCATGAATCTTCTTGGGAAACCGCATCGTGATATGGCTGAACGCCTGCTCGATCCGCTGACGAAGCTGCTTCTTATAGGCCGCTTCCCAGGCCGGGTCGGGGCGTTGACTGTTACGCTTACGTTGTATCTTCAATATAACATCTTCACAATCAGCATACAAATCCTCCTGCTCGTAGTCAGTGTAGCCAGCATCGCCGTACAACAAGCTACCAACAGGCAGATCAAGGTGCATCATTTGAAGGGCCGTCACATCTACATACGAACCCGGCAAAATGAAAAACTGTACCGGCTCTTTATCACGGGTGGTGACCAACTGAACCCGGAAGCCGTAAAAGTACCGGCGTTTGGACGCGATTTTACCTCGGTACTCCTCGCCCTTAACCAGTCGGGAACGACTGATACGGATGTTGTCACAAACAGCGACGGGAAACGAATCAATCAGGTATTCACCGCTGATATTGAGCACTTTGAAGAAGTCCGCCAGGTAGTAGAACAAGGCACTCAGGGTAGTGGCCAGTCGATGGAGTCGGCGATTAAAGGCGGACTTTTCGAGCATGACAACGCCCTGCTTATCAGCCATGTAAAGCATCGCCGATGCTTGATTTCCCCCGAAGAAGCGGGCCGATATGATGGCGGTTGTCAACACAATACTATCACTGACTTTGGGGATTGCCTGGGGCTTTACGCTGCCCTGATTTCTGCCGACTTCGATGAAATAATCATCTAAAAAGCAATAAATTGCCACTACTTTCTCAGACATAGCTGATCAGGTTTACCGTTTGTTTTCGCACTTCAAAGGTAATCTGTGCCGGGCTATGTCTGTTTTTTTGAGATCAAATCAAGACTCTTTCATACAACTTGGATTAATAAAATTTTGGATGATAGAATGAGTGAACAGGCTTGCGCAGGCCTACCAGCGCGTCAGCTAACTATTCGCTCATTCTGTCATTCAAAACTCTATCATTGACATCAGACCCGCACATAAATACCCCGCCGGTCGAGCCACCAGCCCGCGCTCCAGCACAGGAGCATGAACGACAGGGCAAAGAGCAGCGAACCGAACGCACCGGGAATTATCGACTGAAATACGTGGATACCAATCCAATCGGACGCGCTTTGCCCACCGCCCACCGGAATCATGGAGAGTGTAATAGCCAGCAGTTCGGACAGCAGGTAGATGAACAGGGGGTTCTTGCCGGGAATTACAAAAAACCGGGGCCAGTTGGCGCGTGTCCAGTTTCGGATTTCGATGGCGTATATTAGGCTGGCCAGAATAACCAGATCAAGGCCGGTGGTGAGCAGTACAAATGAGCTGGTCCAGAGTTTTTTGTTGATGGGAAATACCAGGTCCCAGGCCAGCGCAGTCAGGATCAGCGTAGCTCCCATCAGGAGCAGTTTGGCCACGCTTTCGTAGTTCTTACCCGCCCGCTGTACGTACTGCCCGGCGTAGTACCCAATTACTACGTTGACAATGGCAGGCAGTGTACTCAGCAGCCCTTCGGGATCGAACGGAATACCATTGCCCATGTACAGATGCGCTGGTCCCACCAGAAACAGATCGAGCTGGCGCACGGCGTTGCCCGGTAAACTCAGCGGATCAACGGGATCACCCCAGCCGAGCAGGATAAGCCAGTAGCCCACCAGAAACAGGATGCTGAGCCAGATTACCGTTCGCGTCGAAAAGAAATACACCATCAGCGACGCTATGCCATAGCAGACGCCAATACGCTGCAATACCCCCCAGATGCGCGTTTCGTCGATGGGAAAGCCCGTTACCCCACCCGATTCGCTCAGCCGGAAAAACGGAAACCAGTACATCAGATAACCCAGCAGGAAGATCAGGGCTGTGCGTTTGGCAATTTTCGTCAGCACGGCTCCCGTTCCCATCGCGCTGTATTTCCGCATGGCGAAACTCATGGCATTACCCACGGCGAACATAAACGACGGAAATACCAGATCGGTGGGCGTAAAGCCGTGCCACTTTGCGTGGAGCAACGGCGCAAACGGCGTAGCTCCGCTGCCCGGCGTATTGACCACGATCATGAAACAGATCGTAAGCCCCCGAAATACATCGAGCGATAAAAAACGGGTGCCGGTATCGGCCAGCATAGGACGGGTAGAGGTTGTCATTTGGTAGAGGAAATGAATGATGAATGATAAATTATGCGTTGTGAGTATCCTCCGGCGTTAGTGATGTCTGTACCAGCCCATTCATCATTCGCTTGTGATCGTCACCGTATCGCTACTACGTCCGGCGGGGGTGAAGACTTTTAGCTTGATGGTACCGCTGGCGTTTATGGGTCCGGTGTAGACTGGGCTGCTGGCGGTGGGTTCGGTGCCGCTGGTGGTGTAGCGGATGGTCATGCCGGGAAACTGCGTGTTAGCCATCAGCTTGCCGTTTATGACTTTAGCCCCCGCCGTGGGTACGCGGTACACAAACCCGCCCGCGTAGGTATCCAGACGCGGCAGTTCGCGCTGACTCACCACATTGATAAACTCCGACCAGGCGAGGCTGTATAGCTGCTCACTTTTGGCCTCGTTGGTTTCGGTGGCCCAGGCAGGGTCAGCGGCCCAGGCGCGTTCGGCCACGCCCAGGAATTTCGGAAACAGCTTGTACTCCAGCTGATCGGTACTCAGGATTTTCTCGGACCAGAGCGGAGATTCCATCCCCACAATGTTGGCGCGGCCCGCAGCGGTCAGCCTCTCGCGGCCTTTGATTAGGGCCGGGTTGATACGTTTGCCGGTGCGGTCGTCTTTCAGGTTGCGCAGGTAGTTGTAGGGAATGAAATAAAACGGCTTGTCGATGTCCACGTAGCCGCCCCAGTACTGCCCCGCTTCGTCAGACGACTGGGTATAGGCCAGATCTAAGTACAGGTGCGTAACGGGCGTCAGGATCACCTTGTAGCCCGCGTTGGCCAGGCGGTAGGCCAGGTCTTCGGCGCCGGAGCCGGGGCTGTTGAGCCACACGTTCAGGTGGAAATTCTGGCCCGCAAAATCCGGGTTCGGCATCCAGCGCATCCGCCCGTTCTGCATCACTTTCTTCATCCCGGCCTCTTCCCAACCCGACAGGTACAGGCCCCGGCTTTTCACGATCTCATTCACTCTACCGAAATAGTACTGCCACAGATCATCCGCCGATTTTACAGTGGCATTCTGCGCAATGAGCCGCTGCACCGACGGCGATTTCTGCCAGACGCCCGCCGGAACCTCATCGCCCCCGAAGTGAATGGTTTGCAGCGGGGCGTTCGCTTCTTTGTACATCGCCCGCAAATCATCCACCACCCGTTCCATGAAATTATACACCGATGGCAGCGACACGTCAATCACGTTGTCGGTAAAATTTTGCACGGATTCGTATTTCGATTTATCGGCGAGGTCGCGCAGCAGATAGCGTTCGGCTTCGGCCTTGTTACCCGCCTGCGTGAGCCGCTCGTAACGGGCGTCCATAGCCCGCAGAGCCGCCCGCGCGTGGCCCGGCGATTCAATTTCAGGAATGACCGTGATGTGCCGGTCGCTGGCGTAACGCAGGATCTCGACAAAGTCGGCTTTGCTGTAATAGCCTGTGCCGGACGTATTGGTGGCATCGGGGCCGGAACCGTAGGATGGGAGAATGCTCTGCTTCTGACCGGGCGAGTACGAGCGGGTACCGCCCACGGTGGTCAGTTCGGGCAGGGACGGCATCTCGACCCGCCAGCCTTCGTCATCACTGAAGTGCAGGTGCAGCGTGTTGATTTTATAGAGGCCCATCACATCTAGCACTTTCAGCACTTCGGTTTTGGGCTGAAAATTCCGGGCTACGTCCATCATAAAAGCGCGGTACGGAAACCGGGGGGCATCCTGCACCACCATACCTGGCAAACTGACCGAACCCGACGTTGCCGACGCACCCGGTGGCAGCAGCGTTTTCAGCGACTGAACGGCATAGAACATCCCCGCCCGCGTAGTAGCCGACAGCATCACACCATTCGCGTCGATCTGCAATTCATAGCCTTCGGGCGCGAGACCGGCTTTTTTGCGCAGCGTAATGGACTGACTTGCTGCCTGACTTTTAATAGTAGGCTTACTCCCAAGCACCGGCGTCAGCGCGTTGGCCAGCACAGCCGCTTCGGAAATAAACTCGTTATCGGCCACGATACCGGTTTGCTTTGTCAGGGCAAAGGACTGGCCCGTTTCGCGATACGACGCGGGCGTTGGGAATACCTTTGTGAGTTTATCGGCAGATAGAGTCTTGATGGCTTCGTTCTGTTCGTAAATCCATTCGGCCAGTTGCTGATCGGATTTGGCGAATACGTCCCGCTTGTCAACCGTCAGCTCGACCGGGATGGCGGTGGCGGGTTTGTTATCGAACACCAGATAAAAGCCAATCGGGAAGTCGGTCCGGTTGCGGACGCGCCGGTACCCAATCTCGACCGTTGCCGAATCGCCGGGAGCAATAGCCCGGAAGCTGCTGCCGGGCTGGAGGTACTGCAAATCGCCGTTGACGTGCCCGCCCTGCATCTGACCGGCACTGGGAAAGCTGGGTGCAAAGCCGTTGAAGAATAGTTTCCACCCGGTGGCGGGCAGCGGCTCCGAAGCGGTGTTGACCAGAGTCAGAGCCATCTTCGCCTTGTCGCCAAAATTATTATCGACTAAAGTAAGATGCAGTTTGATAGGTTTTGGGGCCTCGGCAGCGGTCGGCATGGCGATCTCGGTGGCAGTTGATGCGCTGGATGTATTTCCGGCGCAACTACCGAACAGCGATAAGTAAGCGAGGAGGGTAAGGGAATAGCCTTTCATTTAATTGATTTTCAACTGAATCGCACCCGACTTGCTTCACCGGGACACGTGCAGCACGCCGGGCGGTCTGTAGTAGCCTGCGTTTGTGAGGCTGCAACTTAGCAACTTTTCTGAACCAATGCACCAGCCCTATTCAATCCCGCCAGCCAGTCGGTTTAGTTTGGGTGCGGGTGTCGCTCTCGACGCAGACAGCCAACGCCGTGGCAACGCAGTACGAGCAGGAAACCACCAACGGCATGGTCCGCTGGTTTTGCGCCCTGACACCCAACACCAACGTGCAGACCACCGCGCTGTTTGCCCCTCACCAAAGCTACTGTCGAACTGATTATCGACGCCGGACCGACGGTGGCTTTTCGCGAAACGGAACCTGACACCTACCTGCTTCCCGACAGGTTACTGCCCGCCAATGAGTTTTCCATGCGAGGCTGTGGTGGGCTATTTTACAGTCTCAGCGGTGAGCCGGGTGCGGTACTGGCTCGACCGGGTAGCTATCAATTCGGGGGCGCCCATTTTCAACAGCCTGTTCGATGCCCAGCATGGCCGCCCGGCAGAGGTTGATGGCCGGATCACCGTTGTCTGCCAGCCCAGCAACAGCCGTACACCGTTCAAACCCGAAGGCTGGCGGGACTGAATCAACCCGACGAGACCTTGCGCTGTCAACCATATACAGTAGAATGGCGTTATGTATGAAGGAAATCACCTCAACTAATGAACGTAAACGATACAGATAAACGCAAAGTCGGTCTTATTGCCGGAGGACTCACCGCACTCATTGCGCTACTCGCAACAGTCTGGTATTTCACCAGCCGACAGGACACTGCCGAGCCCGGCCAGGCAGCCCAACCCATCGACCACATCACTCAACCGGCCCTGACGTCTGCGCAGACCCTTCGTCAGGTTACTTTATTTGCCGATTCCATCGGTATCGACACGGCCCGGTTTTCGGCTGATCCGCAGGCATCGGACGCGGCTGTTCGGGCCAGGCTAACGCGGCTGTTACTGACGGTTCGCTACGGCGACAAGCCCGCCCGGATTGCATTTCAGGGTCTGAAACCAGCCATCGACTCGGCCTGGGCTACCCAAACCGACGCCGGTTTTACCGATGCCATGCGAACCGATGTTACGCCCGTTGTTGCGTACCGGCAGTTGATTGGCCATTACAACCGGCTGCGGCAGCGCAACGCCAGGGCCGACTCGCTGCGGCAAATCCGGCAGACGCTGAACTACCACCGCTATATGAACCGCTTTGCGGGCGACCGTATCGCGCTGGTCAATATTCCGGCGGCTGAGCTAACGGTTTTTGATCGGCGTGGAGCGCGGCTGCTCTCTACGCCCGTCATTGTGGGCCGACCCGACCGCAAAACGCCCACCATGACCACATCAGTGCAAACCGTGGTGGCGTATCCGTACTGGAACGTACCGGAAAGTATCACCCTGGATGAGATGCTGCCCCGCCTGAAGCGCGACCCGACTTACGTGTACAATGAGAATCTGCATATTCTGGACGGGAAGGGCAATGAGATTGACCCCGAAGAAATTGACTGGGATGGCATGACGACCAGCAACTTTCCGTACCGCATCCGGCAGGGAACGGGCGACGATAACGCGCTGGGGCTGGTGAAGTTTGTCCTGAATAATCCGCTGGCTATCTACCTGCACGACACCAACCGGCGTGACCTGTTCACGGCCTCGGCTAACCGCTGGCGCAGTCACGGCTGCGTACGGGTGAAAAAGCCAGTAGAGCTGGCCAACATCGTGATGCGACGCGAAGCGCTGCCCCCCGATTTCCTGACCGCCTACCGCGCCGATCAGCGGCCAAAGCCCATGGCCATACCGAAGCCGTTTCCGGTGTTTATTGCCTACAACATCGCCGATGTGGACTCGACGGGGCAACTGCGATTTTACAAGGATGTGTATGGGTTCGACAAAAAGGCCGAAGCGGCAATGTAGTCGGGATTAGGCGCGTACACGAACAGACAGGAGCCGCCCTTCAGGACCGGAATGATCAGTTTGGAGTCGGCGTAGGGAACGGCGGGGCAGCCCTGACTGCGGCCCAGACGACCGGTTTTGCGGATGAAATCCTCGCTGGCATAATCGGCTCCGTGCAGCACAATATTGCGGTTTTGCACCTGGTCATTGATGCCCTTTTCCAGTCCTTTGAGTTGCAGCGACAGGCCGTGCTTGCCCATGTACGTGCGCAGTGTCTTGTAAAAGCCAAGACTGGTCTGAAATGATGCGTTAACGTTCGAGAATTTACTCGCTACTAAATCGCCGGAGTTCTGGCCGTGGGCTACGTAGGTATTGAACAGAAGTTGTTTTTTCTGAAGGTCAATGACGTACAGCCGCTTGCGTGTAGAGGGCTGGCTCATATCGACAATGGAGAGTACAGGCTTGGTTTCGCCCATTTTCTGCCAGCCGCGCAGGGCATACTCGAATACGTCTTTTTTGAGGCCAAACCGGTCGAGCTGCAGCGAATCGTACACGGCCAGATACCCAACTGGTTTTGGCGGGACAGGTGCAGAGACAGTCGCAGCGGACGGGTCTGTACGAACGGCAACGCGGCTGGCCAGAAACACGACACTGACAGCAGCAAGCAACAGAACAACTATTTTCATAAAACCGGGCCTTTGTAATTATGGGATAGTAGACACAAATATGCAAACAAAAAACGCCCCGCCCCACCTAAAAATTCGTTATTTCACAAAACGCTCTCCGCTAACAACCTAACTATGACACCCTACGAAGCCACCGTATTCACCGAATTGAACCGCTGGCAGCGGGCCATGCAGCAACCCCCGTCGGGACTAGGCCGGATTTCTACGCGCCTGCAACGGGGTATGAACCGGCTTATTCCGCAGCGGGTGCATGACGTAGTGACGGCGGCCATCAAACAGATGACGCGGGCGGTCCTGTTCGGAGCCGAGTTTCTGACCCGCAACCCCACCGAGGGTCTGAGCATGACCGAACGCGATGCACTGGTAGCCCGCCGAATCGACTTTTACCGCAAGGCCAGTGCCGCCGAGGGGGGCGTAGCGGGCGCGGGGGGATTCATATTGGCCCTGGTCGATTTTCCGCTGTTACTGACTCTCAAGATGAAACTCCTCTTCGAGATTGCCGCCCTTTACGGCTACCGCACCGCCGACTACCGCGAACGGATATTTATGCTCTACGTCTTCCAATTGGCCTTTTCGAGTCAGGACCGCCGACAGGACGTGTATCGGCACGTGGCCAACTGGACAGCCCACAGCCAGCAACTCCCCGGCGATATCAACACGTTTGACTGGCAGACTTTCCAACAGGAATACCGCGACTACATCGACCTGGCCAAACTGGCGCAGTTAATTCCCGGCATCGGCGCGGCTGTGGGCGTAGTGGTCAATTACCGGCTCGTGACGCAGCTTGGCCGTAC
>JACMPG010000299.1 GCA_014377625.1 Spirosoma sp. | reverse complement strand
GAGCCGGTGCGCAATGACCAGTACGGTGCGCCCCTTCGTGAAATCAGCCAGGTTGTTCATGATAATCTTTTCGTTATTGGCATCAAGGGCACTGGTCGCTTCGTCAAAAAACAAAAACGTGGGGTTTTTATAGATGGCCCGTGCCAGTAAAATCCGTTGCTTCTGCCCTACGCTGAGCCCCACTCCCTCCCCCCCAATTCTGGTGGCCAAACCACGGGGCAGGGTTTGGATCAGGTCAGACAGATTGGCTGCGTAAACAGCATAGCTGAGCCGTTCTTCGTCGGGCATCTCATCACTGCAAATAATGTTCTGCCGCAGCGTATCTGAAAAGATAAAGCCTTCCTGCATGACTACTCCGCACTGGCCACGCCACCAGCCGCTATGAATGGCTTTCAGGTTCTGGTTACCAACCATGATCTGACCACTACTGGGCTCATGGAATTTCAGTAGTAGCTTCATCAGGGTCGTTTTACCACTGCCGCTGGAGCCCACCAGCGCAGTGGTTTTTCCTCTGGGCACGATCAGATTGATGTCCTTCAGAACGGGGGGGGTACTGGCCCCCCCGTACGAAAAGCTCAGGTGCTGAAATGAAATACCCGACCAGGCTCCCAGCTGGCGAACGCGGTCGGCATGAACAGGATCTTCATCATCTTTCTTATTAACCTCCCCCAGCCGGTCCAGACTAATCTTGGCATCCTGGGCCGATCGCATAAAGTTAAGCAGGCTGCCCAGGGGCGAATTGATCTGTCCTACAATGGCCTGAATGGCGAGCATGGTACCCAGGGTAATCTGGCCGTCAATTACCAGCTTTGCCGACATATAGGTAATCAGAATGTCTTTCAGCTGCGTAATAAAGAAGGTGCCGATCTGTTGCACCTGCATCAGCCTCATGTCTTCAACATTGATCTTAAATAGCCGGGCCTGTACCTGCTCCCACTTCCACCGCTTCTGGTTCTCGATGTTCTGAAGCTTGATTTCCGTAATGCCTGCCACAATCTCGAGCAGCGACCCCTGATTGTCGGCCATCCGGTCGAAACGGCGCAGGTTAAGTCGTTTACGGGCACCCATGAAAGCCCAGGTCCAGGCGACATACGCTACGGCACTGACGAAAAATACGGCAAAAATGGTTCCGTTATACAAACCCAGGACCAGACCAAACACCAGCATGTTGAACAGAGAGAACACAACCTTGAGCGACGAACTGGTTAAGAACCGCTCAATGATTTCGTGATCTTCAATACGCTGAAGGATATCGCCGGTATTGCGCGTTTCAAAAAACGAAATGGGCAGGCGCATAAGTTTGGTCAGAAAATCCGAAATCAGCCGGATATTGATCCGGGTGCTGATGTGCATCAGAATCCACTGTTCGACGAAGTCAGTGACAAGCTGACAGATAAAAATAGTGAGCTGGCCAATGAGCAGTAGATTAACGAAGCCAATATCCTGGTATTCAATGCCCCGGTCCACAATAGACTGCATAATGAACGGGACAATGAACGTCAGCAGGGCACCCATCAGTACGCCAATACCAATCTGAATCAGGTACCGGCGGTAGGGACGCAGGTAGCCCCAAAAATAGCTTAGCTGAAGGCCATTTTGCGGCTCGTCGGGGTCCGAATAAAAGGTTTGGTCAGGCTCCAGCAGCAACACAATACCGGGGGCATCGGGTGCGCTGGGTTGCCCTGTCCAGCCATCCATAAACTCGGCGTGGGTGTATTTAACCAGGCCCTGCGCGGGGTCGGCCACAAAGATATGCCTGCTGGTACTGGCGTATACCACTACAAAGTGCCGTTGCCGCCAGTAGGCAATCAGCGGTTTGGGGGCTTCATCCAGCAAAATCTGGAGCGTAATTCGAACGGAAATCGTGCGGAAACCCACGGCCTGTGCGCCATCGCTGATCCCCGCCATACTCACGCCCGTTTTCCGGATGAAACAGACATCGCGCAGGTGTTCGAGTGAAAGGGTTTTACCGTAGTATTTACCAATCATCCGCAGGCAGGTTGGCCCGCAGTCTACTAAATCTAACTGACGATAAACTGGAAATTTTTTGATCACGCCAAATAGTGGTTTGCCCTTCAGTAGGGCCTGACTGACCTGAATAACTACCGGTCGAACGGCTCTGCTTGTATACCCGGATAAGCTCATTTTTGGGACTTACTTGCTGTTTGCCCGTCACTCACTATACACGCAGCCGGCCTCGTCGCTCCCAACGAGACCTGTGAAGCAATGTGCACCTTTTGACAAAAAGTTAAGACAAAAGAAAGAAATTTTCGTGACGCGATAATTCCTTTTCCGTCTATTATATGGGTTTCAGTACTTTTCTGGGACACCACAGTTTATTTTCACCTAATCCATAAATAATAGCATCATGATGACTTTACAATCGTTCCAAAGCCGTTTGGCCCCTGGCCAGCTGGACATCCTCTCGGCCGTTGAGGCCAATGCCGTGATCGGTGGCGGTGGCTGCAAGGCCAAGTCCAAAAAATCTAAAAAGTCTAAAAAGTCTAACAAATCAAACAAGAACTGCTATTGCCCACCACCACCACCAAAATGCTGGTAAGTTGTCAGGAATGCAGTGAGGTCGTAGCCCGTTGACTCAACGGGCTACGGCTTTTTTATAATTAACCTTTTGCTATGGAAGTTTGCTACTGTCTGGCGCCCGGATACGGCTTTGTGGAGAGCAGCCTGCTCAATGCGCCGGGTTTTACGGCGGGTTTGCTGGACAAGTCATCTGATACGGTGCTGTTGCTCAACGCGGAGTTAACCGCTTTGCTCACCCTGTTTCGCGAGCCGGCTTCCGTTACGGAGGCTGCTGTCGCATTAGCGCAGCAGCTAAATGCCCCGGTCGCTGATGTACGGGCCATTGTGGAGGACTCCGTCGACACCTACGTTCAGCGGGGGATTCTGGCACGGGCAGCATCCCGGCAGGAAGCAGACTCGTATTCGTTCCCGACCCTGAAGGCACCCCATAAAATTGATAAGTATTTTGTCCTGAACGAGTTATCTGCTACCCCCCCGGTGGGGGTGTATCTGGTGCGGAACCAGGCGGGTAAACAGTACGTGCTCAAAAAGTTATTTCTGGACCCCGGTGCCCCCCGTGCGCAGATTCGCGATCAACAGAACGAGTTTGCTTATGAGTTTGAAATACTCGCTCATCTCCAGGACTGCCCGCTGGTAAGCCAGCTGGTCACGTTTGATCCGGTTAAAGGCATTGGGGTAATTAACTATTTCGCCGGGGTGAGCCTCCGCCGGTTCATTACCGGCAATTCCGAATCACTATCGCAGGCCCACAGAATGGACCTCTTCAGTCAGTTGCTCGACGCCATGGATGGTTTACACAGCCGGAACGTGTTACACGGCGACCTGCACTCCAGCAACGTACTGGTGAATGAAGACAAGCGCATCAAACTAATTGACTTTGATATGGCATTCTTCTGGCGGGACCGGGCAAAAAATAAAGTTAAATTCGGGGGTATAACCGACTTTATCCCTCCCGAACGGTTAACCGACGACGTGTTTCATCAATCGGCTGGTCCTCCCGATTTTCGGGCCGAGGTGTATCAGATTGGGGTAATTGGTTATTTTATCTTCAACGGCAAACTGCCTTTTGTTGGCCAGACCTGGCGCCAGCAACTGGAAGCCATCCGGCATTCGGCAGTTGTCTGGGAGGTGGGTGTACCGGCCCGGATTCAACAGCTGATTGATCGGGCGCTGCACAAAAATCCAGCGCAGCGATTCGCGTCTGCAACAGCCATGAGAGCCGCCCTTGTTTAAACGAGTACATTGGCTGGTCCGGTCTGCCAAACCAGCCGCTTCGGCTTTACCGGCTGCTCCCTTCCCCGTAAAGCAGATTCTGGTGAAATCATCAGATTTGGAGTGCAGGGGCCTGCTATTCGTCAGCAGCTCTGCCACTCCCGGTTTGATAGCATTCCTGTGTCTTCTCTCGCGCATTGCGTAAGTTTGTGTCCGCATTGGCCGTGATCTTTCCGTTGTTCATTGGTCAACGAAGGCTACTCCAGCCGCCCCGGGCTGTATACCACCCGGACCGTTTCAACCTGCAGCGTGCCGATACTCCGATGCCGATACTCCGATGCCGATACGCGGTTCTGTTGATTCTGGGCTGGCCGGGGAAAACAGCCTTGGTATCTGGACGGGTCAGATTGATCAAGCAGCCTTACCCGAATCACCCATCGACCCAAAAACAATGCACCTGATCGCGTCAATAATCCAAACGCTCTTAGCAGCTGCACAGAAAGCTCTCCCGGCGAGTCTTTTTTCTGCGCTCCGAATCGCTGCGATACAACTATTAACAGGTCTTTTTCTGCTAAGCAGCTGCGTTGACATCTACCGACCGCCCGAAATTTCGTCGCCGGGTACGTATCTGGTGGTGAATGGTTACTTCGATAGTGCGCCGGGGGCTGTCACAACCATCTCGCTCTCGCGGACGCAGAACCTGGCCGACCCCAAAGCCCCCCCTGCCGAAACAAAAGCGCAGGTGAGTATCGAGAGTGGAACCAAAGCTGTTTACACGCTCAAAGAAAACGCGGCAGGTGCGTATACACTGACGGGCGTATCGCCCATGCCGGGGCAGACGTACCGGCTGCACATTAAAACCGCCGGGGGCAAGGAGTATTTCTCAGACTACGTACCGCTCGTCTCCACGCCCCCCATCGACAGTGTGAACTGGCGGCCCGACGATGACGGATTACAGATCAATGTAAATGCCCACGACCCTACCAATAGCACCCGCTACTACCGCTGGGACTTCCAGTCTACCTGGCAGTATACCGCGCTCTATAACTCACTGCTGGAGCTAAAAGGCAGTCGAATAATTGACCGGGTAGACCCCGTTTTCCTGTGCTGGGGCAGCGATGTGTCGACCAGCATCATTACTACGTCAACAGCCCGTCTCAGTCAGGATGTGGTGAGCCAGTTTCCGCTGGTACACATTCCCAGTACATCCTTCAAATTAGGATTGAAGTACAGCATTCTGGTGCGGCAAATTGGGCTGACGCAGGCAGGCTTCGACTATTATGACCAGCTGGCTAAAATAACCCAGAACATCGGCTCTATTTTTGACCCGCAGCCCACGCAGATAACGGGCAATATTCGCTCTGCTACCAACGCCAGCGAATTAGCCCTGGGCTTTTTCAGGGTGGGCAACGTACAAAGCAAACGGATTTTTATCAATCGGGCACAGTTGCCTAATGCTTGGCGCATAAACACCGGCCTTGGTGGCTGTCAGGTTGATACAATGACGCTGAAAGACGTACTCGCCAACCAGCCGGCTCTCATCAGCGTAGAAGACGGTACAGGAAATTACTTTACGTCTTCTCTCGAATGTGCCGACTGCCGGGCGCGGGGGGGCGTTACCAAACAACCTGACTTCTGGAAATGATACCGATGGCGCAGCCCACACGATATACCCACCTTTTCCTCTATTTCCTGCTGCTTTATAGTAGCTTGGTCAGCTACGGCCAGCCCAGTTCGGTCACGCAGGCCTTTGATAGCTACCGGCAGCAAAGCCTGATCGAGAAACTGTTTGTACATACCGACCAGAATTTTTACCTCACCGGCGAAACACTCTGGTTTTCTGCGTATTACGTGGATGGGTCCTTCCACAGACCGCTTGACGTCAGCAAAGTGGCCTACGTAGAGTTACTTGATAAAGAGGGGCGTTCGATTGTACGGACAAAAGCGGGCATGACTGCCGGAGGTGGCAATGGCAGCCTGTTTTTGCCCGCGTCACTACGGTCAGGAACGTACCTGATGCGGGCCTATACCAACTACATGAAAAATGCAGGAGCTGGGTATTTCTTTGAAAAACCGCTCACCATCGTCAACCCGTTTATTCCCCTCGATCCGCCCTCATCCGACCCTGTTGCGGAGTATGACATTCAGCTTTTCCCCGAAGGAGGGCATCTGGTACAGGGGCTAATGAGTCGGGTGGCTTTCAAAGCTGGCGATGCCAGCGGACACGGGGTGACCATTCGCGGGTGGCTGCTAAACGGCCAGAATGATACACTGTCGCGGTTTACGTCCCATAAGTTCGGGATGGGTAGTTTTGATGTTACGCCCGCTGCCGGTGTTAAGTACCGGGTGCTGATGCAGGACGAACAGGGTCGCTCATTTACGCGCCCTCTGCCCGCTGTTCAGCCGCGTGGCTACGTGGTGCGCGTGGATGATGCCGGAGCCGAGCAGCTAAAAATCACCGTCAGTACCAATGTTGATGCGGCTTCGTCAGTTTCTCTGTTTGCTCACACCCGCAATGCCATTAAGGTAGCAGACAGCAAGACCATTGAGCGGGAAGCAAGTTTTATGGTCGATAAAAAAGCGTTGGGCGACGGGATTACGCACCTGACTATTTTCAACGCCAGCCAGCAACCCGTTTGTGAGCGATTGTATTTCAAACAGCCACTTGCCCTGCCCATTACCCTCAAAACCAACCAGCCCGACTATGCCGCCCGAACCCCGGTAATACTGGACGCATCGGTGCAGGGACTTACCGGGGCGGGACAAACAAACCTCTCGATAGCCGTTTATCGGCTTGATTCGCTCAGTACGGCTTCGTCGGAAAACATCCTGAGCAGCCTGTGGCTCACCTCCGATCTGCCCGGCTACGTCGAATCGCCAGCCTACTACCTGCAACCCGAAACATCCGACGTAAAGCAGGCTGTTGACAACCTGATGCTTACGCACGGCTGGCGACGGTTTCGGTGGGCGGATATACTCGGCAAAACCAGCCCACCCCACCCGTTTATTGCCGAAGTAAACGGCCCGCTGGTGCAGGGAGCTATTACCGACCCCACCACGGGTGCACCCCTACCCGGTAAAATCACGTTTTTATCGACCATTGGTAAGCCCATCCGGCTGTCTGTTTCTACCAGCGATGCTGCGGGGCGGGTACGGTTTGAGGTGCGCGATTTTTACGGGCCAAAAAGTCTGGTACTGCAAACCAGCCCGCCCGACAGTCTGGCCAGACTGAGTCTGCTGAACCCTTTTTCTGACGAACCCACGCCCCATACTTTGCCTGATTTCTCCCTGCCCGAAGCACGGTTAGACCAGCTCCTGAACCGGAGCGTAGCCATGCAGGTGCAGTCGGCCTACACCAATGACCGATCTGTTCGGTACGCATATCCGGTTATCGACAGCACGGCGTTTTATGGCAAACCCAGTGAAAGCTACCTGCTGGATACCTACACTCGGTTTCCGCGCATGGAGGAGGTTCTGCGCGAATACGTACCGGGAGTTATGCCCCGCAAACGGCAGGGTCGCTTCCGGCTGGAGGTGGTCAACTCCCCCTACCGGGCTATTTTTGACGAACCCGCTCTAGTGCTCATCGACGGTGTACCGGTGTTCGATGGTGACCGGGTTATTGAGTTCAGCCCTCTGAAAATAAAGCAGCTGGACGTACTTACGAACCGCTATTTTCTGGGACGGACGGAGTTTAACGGTATTGTTAGTTTCATGACCTACAAAAGTGATCTGACCGGCTTTCCGCTCGATGCCCACGTCCAGAAACTCGACTACGACGGACTACAGCTTCAGCGCGAGTTTTATACCCCCCGCTACGACCTGGCCAATCCGCAAAGCAGCCGCCTGCCCGACGCCCGCACCCTGCTGTACTGGAATCCCGCCTTACAAACCAGCACCGACGGTAACGCCCGCATCAGCTTCCCCACCTCCGACCAGACCGGCACGTATCTCATCGAAGTCAATGGACTGACAAAAGAGGGTCGTGCCGGTAATCAGCGGGCGACTTTTAGAGTGAAGAACATACCAAAATAACTCGCAGTGTCCGCAGGCACGTATGACAGGAGCACCTGCTCCCTCCGAAGTCAGGCGGCAACCCTATACGGTAATTGGGTACGTACAGACGATTCCCGGATAATGAGCTGGGTGTTCATAACGGTTGTTTGCGGGTGTAGTACCGTGTCGCCAGAGTCGATCTGCATGAGTAGCAGGCGCACGGCTTCTACGCCCATCTGCTGAATAGGCTGGTTAACGCTGGTTAATGTGGGTGAAAGCCAGGCCGAAAAAGGCTCGTTATTGAAGCTGGCCACCTTCAGGTCGTCAGGTATCCGGGTATTTTTCTGTTTCAGGGCATACATGGCTGAATAGGCAATTCGGTCGCTGATTGTCAGCAGCCCATCGGGTGGCGTTGTGAGGTTCATCAGCCTGATTGCCTGCATGATGGTACTCTCCTGCGTATAATCACAGTGGAGAATATATTCGTCAGTTGCCGGTAGACCGTGGGATGTCAGCGCAGCTTTATACCCGGCAATACGCTGGTTGCTAATCAGAAGCTGGGGTGGGCCAGCCAGGCACGCAATGCGCTTGCATCCGTTTTCGATCAGGTGGTTGGTGGCTTTAAAGGAAGCATCATAGTTATCGACGATTACTTTAAAAGCCTCCAGAGTATCTGTGTGTCTGTCTACGAGTACTAACGGTGCGTTTCTCCGCACCAGGCGTTCTACGTGTTCGCAGTTGCTGGTATCGCCCGGCAGTGAAATAATGAATCCTTCTACCTGGCTCCGTATCAGATTCTGAACGTGGGTTTTCTCCCGTAATGACGATTCATTTGACTGGCACACCAGCACACTGTAACCCGTTTGCATGGCGGCTTCCTCGATACTGTTGAGCAGAGCCGAAAAGAAGTAATAGCTAAGGTTCGGCACAATGACGCCAATGGTTCGGGTGCGGCTTTTGACCAGATTTTTTGCCAGTTGATTGGGCTGATAATCCAGTTCTTCTGCGACCCGCATCACGGCCCGCCGGGTATCGATATGGATTTCGGGCATTTCGCGCAAAGCCCGTGAAACCGTAGCGATGGATATGTTCAGGACTCTGGCAATATCCTTCATAGTGGCTGGAGTATTCTTCATATCATCTACTTAATTATATAGTATTATTTCAAGATTTTCACGTTTTCCCAGCCCTTGTTACCCAGGGTAGCTGAGAATTAATTTTACAAAAGAAGGTTAGTTGCTTGATACACATAACTTCTCATGTAAACGTTTCCGCAAACGTTTACACAAAATAAATAAAATTTAGTGTTGAAATCGACTTTTTTATCTTCGTAATATTTAATAAATTCATACAAAAATCTTAAAAGACCAAAATCAGTTCTCACCCTTCTCCTTTAGTTGATTTTTAACATAAGATGTATGGTACGTAAACGAGTTCATCAAATTTTGTACTTTCCCTTTATTATGCAAAATTTTTGTTTAACCGGTTTTCAATGCGGCTCAGAGTAATCTGGGCCTGTTCTATCAATGCTTACAGAAATAACCCCCGTAAAACCATGACAAAAAACGTTTACCAATCCTTATGTACCGGCTTCCTCGGCTTACTGCTGATGCTGGTTCACCTGTCCGCCCTGGCGCAGCCCGGCAACCGGACCGTTTCGGGTACCGTTACCGATGAAAAAGGCGACGGTTTACCCGGCGTTAGTATCGTGCTGAAAGGCATCGGGACGCCAGACCAAATGCGCGGCACTACCAGTGATGCCAATGGGCAGTTCAAAATTCAGGTGCCCAACCAGAATGCAACGCTCACGGTCAGCTTTGTGGGCTACGCGTCACAGCAAATTACCGTGGGTAACCGCAGTACGGTGGACGTACAACTGGCGGCCGACAACAAATCACTTGATGAAGTGGTGGTGGTAGGCTACGGAACCCAGAAGAAAAGCGACCTGACCGGCTCGGTGAGTTCGCTGCGAAGCGAGTCGATTAAAGAGATACCCGCTACCAGCCTTGAGCAGGCCATGCAGGGCCGGTTGGCGGGGGTACAGATTCAGCAGAGTTCGGGACAACCCGGCGCAGGGGTTAGCATCCGGGTTCGGGGCGTTACGTCCATTGCGGGCGGAAACGAACCGCTGATTGTGATTGACGGGCTACCGCAGGTAAACTCCGACGTACGCTCGTCCAACGTGCTGGCTACCATAAACCCGCAGGACATCGAGAGCATCGAGGTGCTTAAAGATGCATCGTCTACGGCTATTTACGGCTCGCGCGGAGCCAATGGTGTAGTTATTATTACCACCAAATCGGGTAAATCGGGCGTTACACGTATCAGCTACGATACCTACGTGGGCGTGCAGCAAGTGCGCAAACGGCTGGACCTGATGAATGGCAGCGAGTTTTTGGCTTACACTAACCAGCTCCTGACCAACTCCAAGCAGCCCATTACGGCTGAAGTAACCAACGCCAAAAACGCCAATACCGACTGGCAAAACGAACTGTTTCGGTCGGCGGTTCAGCAAAACCACAACCTGAGCCTGGCGGGCGGAAGCGACCGGGTTCAGTACTTTGTTTCGGGCAATTATCTGAAGCAGGACGGCGTTGTTCGGGGCACCAATTACACGCGGGGTGGGCTGCGCTTTAATCTCAACGCCAGCCTGAGCAAACGATTCAGCGTGGCCACCCGCTTTACGGCGTCCCGGTCGGTACAGAACGGAGCCTCCCCTCCCGATGGCACCAACACCCAGAATTTCGGCAAATCGGTCATTGGCTCCATTGTCATTGCCCCCCCTACCGTAGCCCCTATCAATCCCGACGGCAGCTACGGCAACGTGCGCCCGTATTCGTTCAGTGGTCTTGACGTTGAAAACCCGCTGGCCTTTGCCAACGAAGCCATCGACCGCCGAACAATTACCCGCTTTCAGGGCGGGATAGACCTTAAATTTCAGCCAATCCAGGGCCTGACCAATACGTTCCGGCTTGGGTTCGACAACCTGGAACGGCGGACCGATGCCTACCTGTCACGACTGTTGCCTCAGGTTAGTTCGGGCGCAGGCATTGGTCGGCTGGGCCTGTTGAACTCGTTCAACGTACTGGCCGAGGATTTTCTGGAGTACAAGCGGGAGCTGACCCCCGGCCTGGTGGCAGAAGCCATCGTGGGCGCGTCGTTCCAGACCGAGCGGCAGGACATCACGAACCTCGAAGCATCGGGCTACCTCTCCGACGATCTCAAAAACTACAACTTCGCGGCTGCTACCAACGTCAATAAGCCCCAGACCGACATCATCAGGAACACGATTATTTCGGCCTTTGGGCGGGTGAGGGTCAACTACAAAGAGCGGTATCTGTTGTCGGCCAGCCTTCGGCGCGATGGCTCGTCGGTATTCAGCAAAAACAACAAATATGCCAACTTCCCATCGGTAGGAGCGGGCTGGAACATCTCGCAGGAAGAGTTTCTGAAAACAAACCGCTACCTCTCCAACCTGAAACTACGGGCCAGCTGGGGGCAGTCAGGCAACCAGGCCATCCAGCCCTACCAATCGCTGTCATTGGGCAACACGGTCAACACAGGACAAGGTGCGGGTACGGGGCTATCGGTGGGTTTGTCGCCCACGCTGCCCAACGACAACCTGACTTGGGAAACCACCACCCAAACTAACTTCGGCCTGGATTTGGGGTTCCTGAATGACCGCTACCGGGGTTCGATAGACTACTATGTCAAAACAACCGGCTCACTACTGGCTACGGTACAGCTCCCCCCCTCGGCGGGTTACAACACCATTGTCGATAACGTGGGCGAGGTGCAGAACAAAGGCGTTGAACTGGTGCTGGGCGCCACGCTCATCAACACCGCCGACTGGCGGCTGAACGTGGATGCCAACGTATCCTGGAACCAGAACCGGGTTACGAAAACCAAAGACAACCGCGACCTGCAGTCGGGTGGCAGTAACGATGCCTCGCAGACGCTTTCCATCATTCGGGTGGGCGAACCGCTGTCGTCGTTTTACGGCCCTAAATTCAGCGGCTTCGATGATAAAGGCAAACAAACCTGGGTAGACCAGAACAACGACGGTAAAATCACGTCGGCAGATTTTGTCACGCTGGGCAGTCCCTACCCCACCATGATTTACGGTCTGATCACCTCGCTGTCGTACAAAAAAGTAACCTTCCTGATGACCTGGCAGGGGGTGGAAGGGGCAAAAGTGAACAACGTAGGTTTGTACGCCCTGACAACGCCGGTGCTGGGCTTCAACCGCCTGCGAAGTGCGCCGGATTACTTTCCCGTACCCGCCACCTCCGACGTGCTGAACCGATCGGACCTATTTATCGAAGATGCTTCGTACCTCCGCCTGAAAAACATTCGGCTGGATTACCGGCTCCCCACCGGTCGGGTACTCAAGAATGCGTCGGTCTATGTATCGGGGCAAAACCTGCTGACCTACACGAAGTATTCTGGTTTCGACCCGGAAGTAAATGCCTTTAGTGGCAATGACGTTCGGCAGGGCGTGGATTTGGGGTCGTACCCCGCCGTAAAAGCCTACACCCTGGGGCTCAGCGTCAGTTTCTAAGAACTTAACCGTTTCGCTATACGAACATGAAAAAAATACAATTTTGCCTACTGCTGACCCTGTGTCCCCTGCTGTTAAGCTGCGACAAAGCCATTGACGAAGTACCCCTGGCCCGGTATTCGACCGCAAACCTCACCAAAACTACGCTCGATGCCCTGGTCACGGGCGCGTATGAACCCCTCGCCCGCAGCCGGGGCCGGTTGTGGGAATCCACCATTGGTCTGCAACTCGAACGCATGACAGAATACGGCGTAGCCCCAGCTGGCGATAACTACGTCAACTATAACTTTCTGGCCACCAGAGATGGGTTTGCCCCCTGCTGGACAACCTGGTACGAGACCATTGGTAAGGCCAATCTATTGCTGAAGACGCTGGACGACGACCGGCAACTGGCGCAGGTCGATAAGGACGCAGCACGGGGAGAGATGCTGTTTACCCGTGCCCTCAGCTATTACTGGCTGGTTCGGCTGTGGGGCCCCATTCCACTGCGACTGCAACCCATTGCCAATTCTAACGAAACGGCATTACCCGTATCGGATGTACCTGCCGTTTATGCTCAGATTGTCAAAGACCTGCAAATCGCCGAGACGCTGTTGCCCGCGCAGGTATCGGCAGCCAAAGCGGGTCGGGCCACTGCCGGAGCCGCCAAACTGATGTTAGCCGACATTTATCTGACTACAAAGGACTATGCCAATGCCCGCCTGAAGGCCAAAGAGATGATGGACAACAAAGCCAAATATGGCTACGAGCTGGTTAAATCGCTGGCTACGCTCTTCTCGCCCACGCTGCCTACCAATTCGGAAGATGTGTTCTCGATTAAGTTTGCGCAGCAAAACAGCTATGGTTCGTTTCTGCCTACCTATGCCGCCGACAGCCGGGCCAAAGATGCCGGGTTAGCCGCCCGTGGGCTACAGTTTGTGGCCGTATCCAGCAAAGCCCCCCTGATCAAGAACTGGGACCGGGCCGACCTGCGCCGTAGTTTCAGCCTGTACGATTCGGTAACGATTACCGGAGTTAAGCTCAAAGCCACGCTGATACCGGGCGCCGACTACTACATTGGTAAGTACAGAGACCCCGATGCACCCACCGAAACCGGCGCGGGTAACGATTTTTACCTCTACCGATATGTAGACGCACTGCTGATTTTTGCCGAAGCCGAAAACCAGTTGAGCGGCCCCACCGACGCAGCCTACGCAGCCATCAATCAGGTACGTAGGCGGGCGTATGGACTCGATTTCAACACGGTATCTGCCAAAGCCGATTTCCCCAAAGGACTGACCAAACAGCAGTTCGACGATTTAGTGTTTCAGGAACGCGGCTATGAGTTTGTCTATGAAGGCCGGCGTTATCTCGACCTCACCCGCACGGGCCGGGCTACCAAATTCATTGCCGACGCCGGTAAACCCGTACCAACGCTACCTTATTTATTAATCCCAACCGTTGAAACGGCCAACAACCCCGCTATCAAGTAAACCAATGACAACCAACACAACAGCCATCCCCATCCGCCACGCCGTTGGCCTGACCGAACTGGCTAACCTGACCACCTCAACACTGCGCGACAATTTCCTGATAGAAAGCCTGTTTGAATCCGGCACAATTCAACTCGTATACACCCACTATGACCGCGTAATTATCGGAGGTGTTTTACCCGGCCCCGACCCGGTTCAGCTACCGACCTACGACAACCTGAAGACCGCCCATTTTCTCGACCGTCGGGAGTTGGGGGTTATCAACGTGGGTGGACCCGGCTCGGTCATGGTGGATGGCGAACGGCACGACCTGAGCAAACTCGATGGCCTGTACATAGGGCAGGGAAATCGCGATGTTTCGTTCCAGAGTGACGATACCAACGAACCCGCGCGGTTTTTTCTAATGTCGGCCCCGGCGCATCACGCCTACCCAACGGCGAAACTGGCCAAAGAAGACGCAAACCCAACGCGTTTAGGCAGCCAGGAAACCGCCAACGAACGTACTATTTACAAGTATATTCATGGGGGTGGTCTGGCCAGTTGCCAACTGGTGATGGGCCTGACGGTGCTGGAACCCGGTAGCGTCTGGAATACCATGCCCGCCCACGTACACGACCGGCGCATGGAAATCTATTGCTATTTCGACCTGCCTGCCGAGCATCGGGTGTTTCATTTGATGGGTCCGCCAGACGAGACCAAACACATCGTAGTGGCCAACCATCAGGCGGTTATCTCGCCCCCCTGGTCCATTCATGCGGGTTGCGGTACGGCCTCGTACTCGTTCATCTGGGGCATGGCGGGCGAGAATATGGACTTCGCCGATATGGATTTCGCACCCATTACGTCGCTTCGCTGATTGGGTAGCGATTGGCTACCAACGACTTTTAGGGTATACCTACAACGAAGCGAATGAATTATGGGAAATTACAGGTTTTTAGTACTGCTGCTCAATGCATTACTCGTTGGCTGTCCGGTCACATCGAATGCTCAGCAATCACAACCCACTACCCGTACGAACAATAAGCCGGGTTCTGCCCGGCCCAACATTATCTTTATTCTGACCGACGACCAACGCTGGAGCGCGATGGGCTACGCCGGAAACCCGCTCGCACATACGCCCGAAATGGATAAACTGGCCCGGACCGGAACGTATTTCAGGAAGGGTATGGTCACTACACCCATTTGCGCGGCCAGCCGGGCCAGCATCCTGAGCGGCATGTACGAACGGACGCACCGCTATACGTTTCAGACCGGCCCCATCCGGGACGAGTACATGAAAACGGCGTACCCCTACGTACTGAAACAGGCGGGCTACCACACCGGATTTTATGGAAAACTGGGTGTTAAATACGACAAAGCCGCCGAACTCTTCGATGTCATTGAAGACTACGACCGCAACAACAAATACACCGACAAGCGCGGGTATTTTTTTAAAACGCTGGGCAAAGACACCGTACACCTGACGCGCTACACCGGCCAGAAAGGCATTGACTTCATTAAGGCGGCCTCGTCAAAAAAACCGTTCTGCCTGTCGCTCAGTTTCTCGGCACCCCACGCACACGACGGCGCGCCCGACCAGTATTTTTACGACGAACAAACCGCGCATCTGCTCGACAACGTGACCATTCCGCCCCCGGCTTTGGGCGACGATATATACTTCAACGCCCAGCCCGAAGCCGTCAGAAAAGGGTTTAACCGCGTGCGCTGGAAGTGGCGATTTGATACACCCGAAAAATACCAGCGGATGGTAAAGGGCTACTATCGCATGATTGCCGGGGTTGATCTGGAGATTGCTAAAATCCGGGCGCAACTCAAACAGCAGGGGCTGGACAAAAACACCATCATCATTGTGATGGGCGATAACGGCTACTTCCTGGGTGAGCGGCAACTGGCCGATAAATGGCTGATGTACGACAACTCCGTGCGGGTACCGCTCATCATTTACGACCCCCGCACCCCCGTTCACCACGACGTGGACGATATGGCGCTCAACATCGACGTACCGGCCACCATCGCCGACATGGCGGGCGCTAAACAGCCCGCCGACTGGCACGGGCGGAGTCTGCTGCCCGTTGTGTCAGGAGCCAGTAAACGCATTGACCGGGACACGGTGCTGATTGAACACCTCTGGGAGTTTAAGGATATTCCGCCCAGCGAGGGGGTACGAACGAACCAGTGGAAATACTTCCGGTACGTCAACGATAAAACGCTCGAAGAACTCTACGACCTCCAGGCCGACCCGCAGGAAATCACGAATCTGGTCCGCAATGATTCGTACAAAACGGTACTGAACAAACTGCGGGGGGCTACCGACCGGCTCAGCCATACATTTGGCGACCCGAATGCGGGCGTGCCGTCGGGGTTGATGGCCAACTTTGGCCGGAACGCCGGGCAGGTGCTACCCGCCAATCAGAAACCCGAATTTTCGTGGATTGTACCGAACGATGCCGTTTTTCAATCGGCATATCAGGTACTGGTGGCTTCGTCGAAAGCGAATCTGGATAATAACATCGGCGATGTCTGGAACAGCGGGCAGGTGCGGGGTAGTCAGTCGGCCAATGTAATATACGGGGGACCAGCCCTGAAACCGGGTATGAGTTGTTTCTGGAAAGTCAGAATCTGGGACACCGTCAACCGCACCGGCGATTACTCGGCCCCGCAGCTGTTTCGGGTGGGGCCACCGGGCAATTCACTGGCTCCCCCGGCCAGCTTCCAGATTGAGCGCAACGAACCAAAAGTATTTCGTAAACAGACCGACGGGACGTATTTCGCAGATTTCGGCAAGGATGCCTTCGCCACGCTGGAACTGACCTACGCGGCTGCCAGAGTCGATACGCTGCTGGTGCGGCTGGGCGAGCAGTTGACCGGCGACCACATCAACCGCAAACCGGACGGACACATTCGTTATCAGGAAGTAAAACTACCCGTGCAGCCCGGCAAACGTACCTACAAACTTGCCATCAAACCCGATGAGCGCAACACCAAACCCGGCGCGGTGGTGATGCCCGATTCGTTTCCGGTGCTGCTGCCATTTCGATACGCCGAAATAGAACGGACCCGCTCCGGCGTACCGGCCACACTTACTGCCGATGCCCTGACGCGGGTGGCTTATTTTGGGTATTTTGACGAGAGCCAGAGCCGTTTTGCCAGTTCCGATACCATCCTCAATCAGGTGTGGAATTTGTGCAAATACTCCATCAAAGAAACGTCCTTTGCCGGGCTGTACATCGACGGCGACCGCGAGCGGATTCCCTACGAGGCCGATGCGTACCTGAACCAGCTCAGCCACTACACCACCGACCGCGAGTACGGTATGGCCCGGCGCACCATCGAATACTTCATGCAGCACCCCACCTGGCCTACTGAGTGGCAGCTTCACGTAGCCCTGATGATGTACCAGGACTACATGTACACCGGCAACACCGACCTGATTGCCCGTTACTACGAACCTCTAACCCACAAAACGCTGATTGAACTGGTACGGGAAGATGGGTTGATCAGCTCACAGTCGCCCAAAAACACGCCCGCGTTTATGCAGCAACTGGGCTTCACCGACCCCGCCGTGAAGCTGAAAGACATTGTGGACTGGCCCCCTGCTCAGAAAGATACCGGCTGGAAACTGGCCACCACCGAGGGTGAACGTGATGGGTACGTATTCACGCCCATCAACACGGTCGTGAACGCGCTGTTTGCCAAAAACATGGACATCATGGCCGAGTTTGCCCGCATCCTGAACGAACCCACCGACGAAGCTCGGTTCCGCATGGCGGCTATGAAAGCAAAACAGGCCATCAACGAGAAATTATTCGATACAAAAACCGGTGCCTACGTAGATGGCGAAGGTACCGGCCACTCGTCGCTCCACGCCAACATGATGGTAATGTCGTTTGATATTACGCCCGAAGCACACAAAAAATCGGTGGCGAATTTCATCAAATCCCGGGGGATGGCGTGTAGTGTATACGGCTCACAATACCTGCTGGAAAGCCTGTACAACGCCGGAGAAGCCGATTATGCCCTGAAACTCATGACTGCCACCAACGACCGTAGCTGGTACAACATGATAAAAGCCGGTTCTACCGTAACGCTCGAAGCCTGGGACATGAAATACAAACCCAACCTCGACTGGAACCACGCCTGGGGAGCCACGCCCGCCAACATTATTCCCCGGAATATGTGGGGTATTCAGCCCGCCGTGCCGGGAGGCAGCATCGTCAGTATCAAGCCGCAGTTAGGTACATTGGCCACGTCGTCCATCAAGGTGCCGATGCTAAAAGGGGATGTCAGCGCGTCATACATCCGCAAAAGCAAACTGAATCAGGAATACCTCATCGAACTCCCGGCCAACGTATCGGCAGAGCTGGAACTGCGGTCATCGCCCGAAGATACGATTGTAGTAAACGGCGAAAAAGCCGACCCCGCCTTCAAAACCATCCGTCTGTCGCCGGGCAGGAACGTGGTTGAGTTGATTGTCAATACGTTTTAATCCTGAATCCTCCAATGCGAACGAACCCAGTCTTTATTCTGCTTGCTGTATCAACGTTTTTTCTGCAATCCTGCAAAACTGTAAAAACTGCCGGTGGTCCTGAAAAACAGGGTATGGAGCAGGCCATGGTGAAGGCCATGCAATGGCAGGAAGCGAACCCCATTTTTGCCAAAGCCCCCACCGACTGGACCAACGGTGCGTATTATACCGGCGTTGTTGAAGCGCACAAGGCCACTAAAAACAAAGCGTTTTTGGATGCGCTGACCAGCATGGCCGCCCGCAACAACTGGCAACCCTACGAGCGGTTTTACCACGCCGATGATCTGGCCATCACCTACTCGTACCTCTACCTGAATTCGCTGGGGGTACCGGGCGTGAATACGGCTCTTACCGATACCATCATTCAGCAGCACCTCTACAAACCCCACCCCTGGCGCAACGGTATTCCCGATAAAGACCAGCGGATTTTGTGGTGGTGGTGCGACGCGCTGTTCATGACTCCGCCCGTACTGACGGTATACGCCAACCAGAAAAACGACCCGAAGTATCTGGACGAAATGCACCGGTATTACCTCCAGACGTATAGTCTGCTGTACAACAAAGAGCAAAAACTCTTTGCCCGCGATGTCCGGTTTTTATGGACCGGCAGCGACACCGACAAAAAAGAACCAAACGGCAATCCCATTTTCTGGTCGCGGGGTAACGGCTGGGTGCTGGGTGGCCTTGCCCTGATTCTTCAGGATATGCCAAAGAACTACAAACACCGGGCTTTTTACGAGACGCTGTTCAAAGACATGGCCGCCCGCGTCAAAGCCCTACAACCCGCAGACGGTCTTTGGCGTACCAGTCTGCTCGCGCCCGAAGCCTTTCCGCACGGCGAAGCGAGCGGTAGTGGGTTCTTTACGTTCGCGCTGGCATGGGGTATTAACAACGGCCTGCTCAACAAAAGTGATTATCAACCCGCCGTGCAGAAAGCCTGGACCGCCCTGGCGCAGTGCCAGCAGGAAAACGGCAAGGTGGGCTGGGTGCAAAACATTGGCTACGACCCCAAGCCCGCCGATAAAGACAGCTGGCAAAACTTCGGTACGGGTGCGTTTCTGATGGCAGGCAGCGAAGTACTGAAACTGAAATAAACTATGAAACCGATACCAGCCCGGTATACGCTGCTCATGTATGGCCTGATGCCGTTACTACTGTTGGGCATGATGTCCGTAGTACACCCACCCGTTTCTATCCACCGGAATACCGTACCACCCAACATCATCCTGATTATGGCCGATGACATGGGGTATTCTGATATTGGCTGCTTCGGTTCCGAAATTCAGACGCCCAATCTGGACCGTATGGCCCAAAACGGGCTCCGCATGACGCAGTTTTATAACGCATCGCGCTGCTGCCCAACCCGTGCCAGTCTGCTAACGGGACTGTACCCCCATCAGGCGGGCGTGGGCGACATGGTTACCGACAGGGGTCACGCAGCTTATCAGGGTTACCTCAATCAACAGTGCGTAACCATTGCCGAAGCCCTGAAACCCGCCGGCTATCAGACGTACATGGCCGGAAAGTGGCACGTTGGCACCAAACCCGATCAATGGCCGGTGAAACGGGGCTTCGACCGGTATTTCGGCCTGATCGACGGAGCAAGCAGCTATTTCAACAACCACCCCTATCGCCCCAACCAGACGCTGACGGTCGCTTTGGACGACCAGCCCATAACGCCCAGCCCTGACTACTACGCTACAAATGCCTACACCGATTACGCGCTGAAGTTCATCGACAGTAAGTCAAAAGACACCCCATTTTTTCTGTATCTCGCTTTCACGGCTCCGCACTGGCCCCTGCACGCGCTCCCGCAGGACGTAGCTAAATACCGGGGGAAATACGATGGTGGCTGGGATGAGGTACGGGCTGCGCGGTTTAGCCGGATGAAAAAACTCGGTATCCTCAACGCTACCGCCAGCCTCTCCCCCCGCGACAATACGATACCTGCCTGGACTACGGTGAGCGAAACGGAAAAGGCGACGTGGGCCGATGATATGGCAACCTACGCGGCCATGATCGACCGGATGGATCAGAACATCGGGCGCGTACTCGATAAACTCCGGGAGAGGGGCGACGACAAAAACACGGTCATCCTGTTTTTGTCCGACAACGGAGCCAGCCACGAAACCATCGACCGCAACAGCTTTCTGCCCAGCATTGTTGAGCGCAGTAAATTACCCGCCAGCGACACCGCTTCCTTTGCAGCCTACGGACGGCGGGGGGCTAACGTCAGCAACACCCCGTTTCGGATGTATAAACACTGGGAGTACGAAGGTGGCACGGCTACGTCGTTCGTGGCTTACGGTCCGTCGGTAGTGAAGCAGGGCCGAATTAGCCAGCAGTCCGGTCACGTTATCGACCTCATGGCTACCTGCCTTGACCTGGCCGGAACCCGCTATCCACAAACGCACAAAGGGCGGGCTATTACTCCAACCGAAGGCATCAGCCTGGTTCCGCTGCTCAAAGGCCAGTCGGGGCCTGTTCATGATGCGCTGTATTTTGAACACGAAGGCAACCGGGCCGTCCGGCAGGGCGACTACAAAATCGTGTCTACCTATCCCAATGATACCTGGGCGTTGTATAACCTGAAAGTTGATCGTACTGAAGGGCGTGACCTGAGCCAGCAACAGCCCCAGCGTGTGCAACAGATGGCCGCTTTGTACGAAGTCTGGGCCAACCGGGCCGGGGTGATTCCATACGCCAAACTCACAAAACGCTGATGGGCTATCTGCCTGTATTCTAATGACGGTTGGTGAATGTTGACGCGCTTATGGTTTGTTTTACCCTGATCCAAACGCGGGATAGATCATTAAATTTTCGGGGTTCAACGGTCAGGGCTGCACACTGGTTGCCGCACTTTTGACTATTGAACCCCGAACAAAACAACGATTATACCAGCATCCGCATGGGGTTCTCCAGAAACTCTTTCAGCGTTTGCAGGAAAGCCGCGCCGGTGGCTCCATCAACCGAGCGGTGGTCGCAGGAGAGCGTTACCTTCATGACGTTGGTTGGCTTCACTTCGCCGTTCACGAATGCAACTGCTGGCTTGATGGCACCAATGGCCAGGATGCAGGAATCGGGCGGGTTGATAATGGCCGTAAACTCGTCGATACCGAACATACCGAGGTTCGAGATGGAGAACGTACTACCTTCCCAATCCTTCGGCTGGAGTTTCTTATCCTTCGCTTTAGCCGCCATTTCCTTCACCTCGGCGGCAATAGTGGAGAGTGTTTTCTGGTCGGCGTTGCGTACCACCGGCACGAGCAAGCCTTCGTCTACTGCCACCGCTACGCCAATATTGACGTATTTATAGCGACGAATCTTATCGCCAAGCCACGACGAGTTAACGTTCGGGTGCTGTTTCAGCGCAACAGCAGCGGCTTTCAGGACAAAATCATTGAACGAAATCTTGACCGGGCTGACGGCGTTGACCGTGCCGCGCAGTTCCATAGCCTTGTCCATGTTGATTTCCATGGTCAGGTAGAAGTGCGGAGCCGTGAACATGCTCTCGCCCAACCGGCGGGCAATGGTCTTGCGCATCTGCGAAACCGGTACGTCTTCGTAGTCGCCCCCAACGGATGTTGCCTGGGCCTGGGGTGCCGGAGCAGGTTGCGGAGCCACTTTCTGCTCGGCAGGAGCAGCCTGTTGCACCGGGGCAGGTTGTTGCGCCGGTTGGGGCTTGGCAGGCTTAGCCGAAGGTACAAATGACTCGACATCGCTTTTGACGATACGGCCTTCGGGACCAGTGCCGTGTACCTGTTTGAGGTCAATACCTTTCTCTTCGGCAATACGTTTGGCTAAGGGCGATGCCTTCATCCGTCCGCTCGACTCTACCATGTCGCCCGCGCCACCGGCGTAGGACAGGTCCGTGTCGGCGTTGGCGGGCAGGCTGGCCTGTGGGTTTTGCAGGGCCGTTTCCGAACCGCCTTCGCCCGTGGCGGCTTCTGTGCCATTACTGGCATTGCCATTACTGTTCTCAACGGCGGGTGTAGCGGGGGCTGGCGATGCGCTGCCATTGCCATCGACCAGCACTTTAAAGTTCGCACCTTTCTCACCAACCACGGCAATAATAGCATCGATGGCTACGGATTCGCCCTCTTTCACGCCAATGTACAGCAGCGTACCTTCTTCATAGGCTTCGAGGTCCATGGTGGCTTTGTCGGTCTCGACTTCGGCCAGCACGTCGCCGGACTTTACGGTATCGCCTTCTTTTTTGTGCCAGGCCACAATGACGCCTTCGGTCATGGTGTCGCTCATCTTGGGCATTCGAATTACCGTTGCCTTCACGTTTTCGGCGGGGGCAGCAGATATGACTTCGGGGTCGGGTAGTTTGGTGGCTACGTCGGCCTGAACAACATTGCCACTCGGCGCAGGGGCCGGGTTGGGCTTCTCGGCTGGAGCGGCATCCTGACTACCTCCACTGGCTCCGTTGAGCAGGGCTTTATAGTCTTCGCCCTCGGCCCCAATAATGGCCATGATACCGTCGATAGGTACGGATTCGCCTTTTTCAACGCCGATGTAGAGCAACGTGCCTTCTTCGTAGGCTTCAAGGTCCATGGTGGCTTTGTCGGTCTCAACTTCGGCCAGCACATCGCCGGACTTTACGGTATCGCCCACTTTTTTGTGCCACTCCGCAATGACGCCTTCGGTCATGGTGTCGCTCATCTTGGGCATTCGAATCAATTCAGCCATAATCAGTATCTATAAAAACAGTTGAAACGCAGAGACAGGTTGAGTGCCAAAATTAGTGAATCATTCCTATTCTACCCACAAAACTAACCCTTTGAGGTAGCTGCCTTCGGGGTGGAACAGGCTCACAGGATGGTCGGCGGGCTGGCTCAGGTGGTGCAGCACGCGTACCTGCCGCCCGGCGTCGATGGCTGCGGCCACAATGGTGTTGTAGAATAACTCCCGGTCAATTACCTGCGAACACGAGAACGTAAACAGAATACCGCCTTTGGCTACGCGCTTCAGCCCTTCGGTGTTCAGGCGTTTGTAGCCCTGAACAGCCCGGTGTCGCGCCGACAGGCTTTTGGCAAAAGCGGGCGGGTCGAGAATGACGATGTCGTACTGCTCGTTATGGTTATTGAGGTAATGCAGCACATCGTCGGCAATGGCTTCATGCTGGTAGGTTTCGGGGCTGAAGTTGGCCGTTACGTTCTGATTGGTGAGCGCAATAGCCTTCTGCGACGAATCGATCGAGTGGACGTCGGTGGCTCCGGCCTGAATAGCGTACACCGAAAACCCACCGGAGTAGCAAAACGCGTTCAGCACCCGCTTACCCGGCGCGTACTGCGCCAATAACGCCCGGTTGTCGCGCTGGTCGAGAAAAAAGCCCGTTTTCTGACCCGTAATCCAGTCGATGAGAAACGTGTTCCCGTTTTCCAGCACCGGGTGCGGCACGGGCGTTTGCCCAAACAAATAGCTGTTGATAACCGTACCAGCGTATTCGTTCGGTAGGGTTTCGCTGCTTTTGTCATACACCGCCGTCAGTTCATCGCCAAATACGGCCTGTAATGCTTCGGTAATAACCATACGCTCGCGGTGCATCCCGATGGAGTGGGCCTGAAGTACCGCCACCCCATTATAGACGTCGATAATCAGGCCGGTACAGCCGTCGCCCTCGCCATGTACAAGTCGGTAGCAGTTGGTCGGTCCGGCGTCCCGGGTTGAGTTGATGATGGCCTGCCGGATATGGCGGATACCCCTGAGCTTTTTGGTCCAGTACGCTGCATCGGGCGTTACGGGACCACCTGCCGTGGCTGCAAACGAAAACAGCCGCACGGCAATGCTGCCGTCGTGATAGTGGCCGGTGGCTAAATACACACCTTTACGGTCATAGACCTCTACTACGTCGCCATCGTTCAGGTCGCCGTCGTAGCGGGCAATGGCGCGGGAAAACACCCACGGGTGAAACCGCCGAACGGCTTCGTCACGACCGGCCTGTAGAAATAATTTGGTATAACTCATTGGGGATTCTAACAGAAGACCACAAAGATACGACGGGCGCGGGTAGGCAGCCGGACAAAAAATGCATGAGAAATAAGGGGGTTCTTCGTTATAGGGAAGCAAACCAATCTACAGCTATGCAAAGACGCTTATTTCTCAAACAATCGCTCCTTACGGCGGGTACGCTCGCCATCGGTACTGACCTGTTGGCCAATGGCCTGAAGAAGTCAATCAACCCGTTCGGCGTTCAGCTTTACAGCGTCCGCGATATGATGCCCAAAGACCCCAAAGGCACCATGACGCAACTGGCCAGGCTCGGCTACAAACAGTTCGAAAGCTACGCCGGTCCGCAGGGCTTTTTGTGGGGCATGGCCCCGAAAGAAGCGAAGATGTTTCTGGACGACCTCGGCGTAAAGATGGTCAGCACCCACTTCGACTTCAAAAAAGACCTCGACAAAAGCATCGAGATGGCCAACGGCGCGGGGCTGACGTACCTGCTCTGCCCCTACATCGGCGCGCAGAAATCTTATGACGACTGGAAGAAGATTGCTGATCTCTTCAACGAAACCGGCGAGAAAGTGCGCAAAGGCGGGCTGAAATTTGGCTACCACAACCACGATTATTCGTTCAAACCGCTCGACGGCAAAATCCCGCAGGTATATCTGCTGGAAAACACCGACCCTAAAGACGTGATGTTCGAGCTGGACATGTGCTGGATTGAAGCCGCCGGGCAGGATGCCGCCGAACACCTCAAAAAGTACGGCAACCGCTACGAACTCTGCCACGTCAAAGACTTCAACCGGATAGACAGCAAAGTCGTACAAACCGACCTCGGCACCGGTTCGGTAAATTATAAAAAGCTGTTGCGCACGGCGATGGATAACGGCATGAAATACTTTATCATTGAGCAGGAAGACTACCCGCAGTCGCCGATGGTGAGTATGAAAAACGATGCCGCGTATATGCAGAAGTTATCGGTGTAGGCAGTTCTGAACGAGGATTTTCACAGGATTTCAATGATTTGCAGGATAACTGCGGTGTCTGTAGAAGCCTGTAAATCGCTGAAATCCCGCGAAAATCCTCGTTCAGACAACTAAACGACTATGGACTGGAAGTCCATAGGTTTAAGAACGAATGGAATTCGTTTGTTTCGGTTGAAACCGACTGAAAGCCCACCACTTTAAGTGGGCTACTCCAGAATGAAATTCTCATCCCCATTGGGATGATCTTT
>JACMPG010000033.1 GCA_014377625.1 Spirosoma sp. | reverse complement strand
GCCTCACAACAGCTTATCGGGTGTGATGGGTAGCTCCCGAACGCGCTTGCCGGTGGCGTTGAATACGGCATTGGCAACGGCGGCTGCCACCCCCACGATACCCACTTCCCCGATGCCTTTTATCCCCATCCTGTTAGAGAAGGTATCGGACTCCCGAATGAAAATGGCTTCCATTTCGCCAATATCCAGGTTAGACGGAACGTGGTAATCACTCAATGACCGGGTCACGAAATTGCCCCAGCGTGGGTCGAGCACGGATTCTTCGGTTAGGGCCATACCGATGCCCCATATATTGCCACCGATAATCTGCGACCGCGCTGTTTTGGGGTTCAGGATTTTACCCGCTCCCGTCACAGCCAGAAAACGGGAAACCCGAACCATTCCGGTCAATACATTGACCCGTACCTCGGCAAAATTCGCGTTGAAACTATGGGCCGAGTACGCTTCCGCACTCTCCAGCGGGTTGGAATCCACCCTGGTTTTGTGCGTGCTTATCTTTTCCGAGACCATTAACTGCGAAGCGGTAGGTCGGGTATGGTACTCTTTCCCTGACCTGGCAATCAGCTCGTCCGTAATCTTGATACAGGCGTCGTTTACCACGTTGGCATAGCTGGCTGCACCTACCGAACCCACCGAACCAGCGGCTGGCGGCAGGTCCGAATCGCCAATATGGACGTTTACATTTTTGATGGGCAGGTCCAGCGCGTCGGCTGCCGTTTGGGCCAGGATGGTATAGGTGCCCGTTCCGAGGTCGGCAGCGGCCAGTTCGATGGTGGCGGTAACGGTATTGCCTTCCCGGTTTAGCTTCACAAGGGCCGAGCTTGGTCGTTGGTGCGCCGGATACGTACCAGCCGCCACGCCGTAGCCAATCAGGTAATCACCGTCCTGATTTTGCCGTGGCTCCATCTTGCGCTTATCCCAGCCGAAGGCTTTACCCCCCGCCTGTAAACACTGCACGGCTTTCCGCGACGACCAGGGTTTGCCATTGGATGGGTCTTTTGCCGGTTCGTTTCTGATGCGGAACTCGATGGGGTCCATCTTCAGCTTGTACGCCAGTTCATCCATCGCCGACTCAAGTGCAAAGCTACCCGTCGATTTTCCCGGACCCCGGGTGTAGGTCGGCAGGATGACATTCATGGGCACCACCCGGTACGTAATGAGCGCGTTGGGCGTGTCGTACATGATTTTGGAGCAATCCCCGCAAGGCTCCACAAATTCAGTATGGATGGCGCAGTGGGTCGTAATTTCGTGCGCCAGCGCGGTTAGCTTGCCCTCCTTCGTAGCCGCCAGACTCACCTTCTGAAAATTTCGCTGACGCAGCCCAACCGAGTTAACCATCTGATTCCGGGCCAGCGCCAGTTTTACCGGACGCTTTGCCACTTTGGCAGCTACAGCCGTAAGCACCAGATTGGCCCACTGACCGCCTTTGGAGCCGAACCCACCCCCAATGTACGGCGAAACGATTCTGACGTTTTCCGGGGCAAGATTCAGCGTAGCGGCCGCTGCGTGCTGCGCTCCATTTATGATTTGGGCACTGCTGTAAAGCGTCACCTGATTGCCCGTCCATTCGGCAATGGCAGCGTGGGGTTCCATGGGGTGATGGTGCTCAATCGGGGTAGAGTAGGTCTCCTCAATGGTAAAGCTGGCCGTGCGCAGGGCCGCTTTGGCATCGCCCCACTTTTCATCATGGTTGTCTTTTGGGGGCCTGGCTTCACTGGCCAGTTTATCGAAATCAGTCTTTGGGGACTTTTTGTCGTAATCAACTTTTATGAGGTGTGCGGCATGGCGGGCCTGCTCAAACGTATCGGCCACGACGATGCCGATGTTCTGCCCGTAAAACTCGATTTCGGGGCTTTGCAACATCGCTCCCCCCCGAATACCGCCTTTCTCGTTCAGTTTGGGCGCATTTTTATGCGTGATAACGGCCAGCACGCCCGGCGATTTTTCGGCTTCTGCCGAGTCGATATTCGTTATCGTTCCGGCGGCAATAGTACTCTTGAACAGAACGGCGTAAGCAGCATTTTTCATCGGATGGTCTACCGAATAGTCTGCTTTGCCCGTCACTTTTAGAATACCGTCGATACGACTGACGGGTGTACCAACTATTTTATCTTTTTCGCGCATGGCATCGGATGATTAAATCAGGACTTACTGCCGTTCAGGGCTTGTTGCAGGGCCAGGATAATACTCCGATTGCCCAGTTCTACTTTGAATTTGTTGTGTTCCAGTGGTCGGGCTTCGGCCATTCCGGCTGTTGCTGCCAGCCTGAAGTTCGCTTCGGTTGCTTCTTTGCCAACGAGCAGTTGCTCCGCTTTCAGCACGCGCCAGGGCTTGTGGGCCACCCCGCCCATCGCGATGCGGACCTTACTGATTTTGTTTCCGTCCAGTTCCAGCGCAGCGGCTACCGAAATCAGTGCGAACGCATACGAAGCGCGGTCGCGGACTTTCAGGTAGTAGGAGTGATCAGCAAACCTGTTTTTGGGTAGTTCGATGGCGGTAATCAGTTCGCCCTGATTCAGATTGGTCTCCTTTTCGGGCGAATCGCCGGGCAGGCGGTGGAAATCGGTAAACGGAATGGTACGTTCCTGCCCGCTGGCGTTTCTGACGGTTACGACGGCATCCAGCGCGGATAGTGCAATTGCCATATCGGAGGGGTAAACCGCCACGCACTTCTCGGACCAGCCGAAAATGGCGTGCAGCCGGTTTATTCCCTGCATGGCTCCGCAACCTGTGCCCGGTGCCCGTTTGTTGCACGGCATGGACACATCGTAGAAATACGGGCAACGGGTTCGTTGCAGCAGATTACCGCCATTGGTCGCCATGTTCCGTATCTGACTGGATGCACCGGCCAGAATGGCCCGGGTCAGCAACGGGTAGTGCTGACGAACCAGCGGGTGGTTGGCTGCGTCGGTATTCTTGCCCAGGCCACCAATGGAAAGGCCACCCTGGTTGGTTCCGGAGGCAATAGTTTTGATGTCGGCAAGGGGCAGTCGGTTGATGTCAATGAGTTCATCGGGCCGCTCCACATCTTCCTTCATCAGGTCGAGCAGATTGGTGCCACCCGCCAGGAATTTGGCATGCGGGTTTCCCGACAGCCCTTTTGCGGCCGAAGAAACATCGGTTGCAGACGTGTATTTGAATGGTCTCATGAGCTATAGGGCGTTAGTCGGCGAAGCGCCAGGTCTGTTCCACGGGTTTGCCGCTGTGTACTTCCTGAATGGCCGCCACAATGTTGGGATAGGCACCACAACGGCAGATATTCCCCGACATCCGCTCCCGAATTTCTTCGTTGGAGAGTTGAACCGGTCCGGTTTTCCGGCGAACGTTTTCGGTTACGTAGCTCGCGTCTCCTCGTTTTGCTTCGTCTATCAGGGCCATTGCCGAGCAGATCTGGCCGGGTGTGCAGAAGCCGCACTGGAATCCGTCGTGTTTTAGAAAAGCGGCCTGTATCGGATGCAGGTCGTTCTCCTGGGCTACGCCTTCGATGGTTTTAACGGACCGGCCTTCGCAACTGGCAGCCAGCGTCAGGCAGGACAGTACCCGGTGCCCGTCCACAATAACCGTACAGGCCCCACACTGACCGTGGTCGCACCCTTTCTTGGAGCCGGTCAGCTCGAGCCGTTCGCGCAGGGTATCCAGCAGGGTCATTCGGGAATCGACCGTCAGCTTTCGGGCCGCGCCATTGACACGGAAGGAGACGTCGACCCCGTTTTCGATGGTGGTTAGTGGCGAGTTGCCCGACGGGATGCTGTGGGGGCGGGCGAAAACCTGCTCGGCCACCGCCGACTGAGCCGCCAGAATGCCACCACCTGCCAGCGTCATCAATTTCAGAAAATGCCGCCGGTCAACACCCGTATCAAGAATCTCATTGAGGTCTTCCGGCATCAGATCTTCGAACAGTTTCCTTTCGTCTTCTGTTAGTTGGGGTTTTTCGTCTTCGTTCATCAGGCAGATTTTTAGACGTTTTGTTGTCGCGTTAGTCAGTCGGGAGAAGTTGCTTTCTGAGAGGGAGCAATCTACAAATAAGCCATCATACAATTCGATAGGTGCTGGCATTAGAAGCTGTTTAAGTTACTCGTTTTGGTCGAAAAACTCGTCTTTCAGCCAAAGTGATCGACTCGAATAACTTTTAACACCACGAAAGCAGGTAACTTTTCTGGTGTACACAAAGGCACAAAAAAGCCGCGTTCAGACTCGTCTGACGCGGCTTTTTTCAACATATCAACACTGAAGTCAGACCAGATCGAAGCGGTCAGCATTCATAACCTTCGTCCACGCGGCTATGAAATCCTGCACGAATTTCTCCTGCGAGTCCTGGCAACCGTACACTTCGGCAATAGCGCGGAGTTCGGAGTTGGAGCCAAAGATCAGATCGACACGGGTGCCCGTCCACTTTGGTTCGCCCGTGTTCCGGTCACTGCCCATAAACAGGTTCTGAGCGTCTGACGTGGCCCGCCAGGTTGTACCCATGTCGAGCAGATTCACGAAATAGTCGTTGGTGAGGGCTTCGGGGCGGTTGGTGAACACGCCGTGCTTCGAGTGATCGAAGTTGGTGTTCAGCACCCGCATACCACCCACCAGCACCGTCATCTGCGGGGCTGTCAGACCCAGTAACTGCGCTTTATCGATCAGCATATCCTCTGCCGCCGACTTGTGGACCGGGTTCAGGTAGTTGCGGAATCCGTCGGCGCGGGGTTCCATGGCGTCAAACGATTTTACGTCGGTCTGCTCCTGCGATGCGTCCGTACGGCCCGGCGAGAAAGGTACCGTCACGTCATGACCAGCATTTTTAGCGGCCTGCTCTACACCGGCACAACCCGCCAGTACAATCAGGTCAGCGAGTGAAATCCGCGTGTTGTCCGACTGCGAGCGGTTGAATTCCTGCTGAACATCTTCGAGCGTTTCCAACACAGAAGCCAGTTTGGCGGGGTTGTTGGCATCCCAGTCTTTCTGCGGGGCCAGCCGAATGCGGGCACCGTTGGCACCACCGCGTTTATCGGAGTTGCGGAACGTAGAGGCCGACGCCCAGGCAGTAGCTACCAGTTGAGACACCGACAGGCCGGAAGCCAGCAGGGTCTTTTTGAGGTCGGCCACGTCCTGCTCGTTCACCAGATCGTGCGTAACGGCAGGTACGGGATCCTGCCATACCAGCTCTTCGGTGGGTACGTCGGGGCCGAGGTAGCGTTCTTTCGGACCCATGTCGCGGTGCGTCAGTTTGAACCAGGCCCGGGCAAAGGCATCGGCAAACTCGTCGGGGTTCTCGTGGAAGCGTCGCGAAACCTTCTCGTAGGCCGGGTCGGCCCGCAGGGCAATATCGGTTGTCAGCATCGTGGGGGCATGCCGCTTCGATGGGTCGTGGGCATCGGGTACAGTACCGGCCCCGGCTCCGTCTTTTGGTTGCCACTGATGCGCACCGGCGGGGCTTTTGGTCAGCTCCCACTCGTAACCGAACAGGTGGTCGAAATAGTCGTTCGTCCACTGGGCAGGCTTCGTCGTCCAGGTCACTTCAAGCCCGCTGGTAATGGTGTCGGCACCATGGCCGCTGCCGTAGGTGTTTTTCCAGCCCGTGCTCAGCTCTTCAATGGCTGCACTGGCGGGTTCAGAACTCACATATTTGGCTGGATCAGCCGCGCCGTGGGTCTTGCCGAACGTGTGGCCACCCGCAATGAGCGCAACGGTTTCGTAATCGTTCATTGCCATCCGGCCAAACGTCTCCCGAATATCGTAGGCGGCACCCAGCGGATCGGGCTGACCAGCCGGACCTTCGGGGTTTACGTAGATAAGACCCATGTGCGAGGCACCCAGCGGCTGCTCAAGTTTGCGATGACCGTTGCTGCCTGCGTACCGGGCCGCGTCGTCCAGCCATTTTGTCTCCGTACCCCAATAGACATCCTCTTCCGGCTCCCATACATCGACCCGTCCGCCCCCGAAACCGAACGTCTTCAGGCCCATTGATTCAAGGGCGCAGTTGCCGGTCAGTATCATCAGGTCGGCCCATGAAAGCTTCCGGCCATATTTTTGTTTGACCGGCCACAGCAGCAGGCGGGCTTTGTCGAGGTTGGCGTTGTCAGGCCAGCTATTGAGGGGGGCGAAACGCAGCATACCGGCACCGGCGCCACCCCGGCCATCGCCAATACGGTAAGTACCCGCGCTGTGCCAGGCCATTCGGATAAAGAACGGGCCGTAATGGCCGAAGTCGGCGGGCCACCAGTCCTGCGACTGGGTCATCAGGTCGATGATGTCTTTCTTCACAGCCGCCAGGTCGAGGGTGTTGAATTCCTCGGCGTAGTTAAAGCCATCGCCCATTGGGTCAGACAGGGCCGAGTGCTGGCGCAGGATATTGAGTTTTAGCTGATTAGGCCACCAGTCGGTATTTCTGGTTCCACCCCCGGCACTCTTGTTCAGTGCACCGTGCGTAAACGGGCATTTGCCTACTGTGTTGACTTTGCTGTCGTCGTTCACTTCCCAGGTCGGTGAATCTTCAACGCCGTTATGTTTCATGTCAGGTAAGTTTTGTCTTGGTTGAAAATCAAAATTAGCACAATCTTGTCAATAGTTTTTATCTATTGTAATTATGTACTCATCAGTAAAATCTATAAATGTAGTACATGTTTATTGCTGTTTTTGCCTGGCCAACTCGTCGAGCAAATGCTCCAGCCCGTTGAGCCGAATTTCATAAAGTGTTTGTAGTAAAACCCCTAATTTGCCCGCTGGAAAGCCTTTTCGGGCAAACCACTCCAGGTAATACACGGGTAACTCACGCAGCAGTCTTCCTTTGTATTTTCCAAAAGGCATCTGGTAACGGAGCAGTTCGAGCAGTAGTTCGGGGTTGCCAAAAGCTGGAGTACCGGGCATATTGTACGGGGCCAATAAATGCCAAAGCTACGAAGTTGGCAATAGAGTTCGTAGAGCAGATTAGGCTAAAATCGCGTACTTTAGGGGTTGCTCAGTAACTCAGTCTAACTGCATTCTTTACCTCAGTATGGAGAACAACCAAAATCCAGCCGCCGGAAACTCCCGGCGTAGCTTTCTCAAGACCCTCGGTGCCGTAGCCGCTACCGCCCCAACCGTACTAACCCAAACCCAGGCGGGCGCGGGAAGTCCGCAGTATCTGAACTTAGTAAAAAGCCACGCCAGTACGTCGGCAAATAGCAAGGTCCGGCTCGCGCTCATTGGCACGGGTGGTATGGGCATCGGCGATACGCAAACGGCCCTGATGGTCGATGGTGTGGAGATGGTGGCCGCCTGCGATCTGTATGACGGGCGACTGCGCCGGGCCAAAGAACTCTGGGGCGAGTCTACCGCCACCACCCGCGACTACCACGAAATTATTGACCGTTCCGACATCGACGTTATCATCAACGCTACGACCGACCACTGGCACGAGAAGATCAGTTCCGACGCCCTGCGCAAAGGCAAGCACGTTTACTGCGAAAAGCCGATGGTGCAGAAAGTAGAGGACGGCCATAAGCTGATTAAGGTGGCAAAAGAAACGGGCAAGGTCTTTCAGGTGGGCAGCCAGTTTGCGTCGTCCATCATCGTGTCCAAAGCCAAAGAACTGCTCAACGCAGGGAGCATTGGTGAGATCGTCTTTGCCGAAGCTCAGTACGACCGCCATAGTGCGATGGGTGCCTGGCAGTACTCGGTTCCGCCCGATGCCTCGCTCCAGACCGTTGACTGGGATACGTATCTTGGTACGGCCCCCAAACGCGCCTGGGACCCGCTCCGTTTTTTTCGGTGGCGCAACTATCAGGACTACGGCACTGGCATTGCGGGCGATTTGTACGTGCATTTGCTGACCACGCTGCACACCGTTACTGGCTCTAAGGGGCCAAATCGGGCGTATTCGACTGGGGGTATCCGCTACTGGAACGATGGCCGCGACGTACCGGATATTCAACTGAGCATTTACGATTACCCCAAAACTGCCGAACATCCGGAGTTTAACCTGACCACCCGCGCCAATTTCGTGGACGGTGGGGGAGGAGGCTACCTCGTACGCATTGTTGGTACCGAGGGCGATCTGTCATTGGGTTGGGATAGTCTGACCATGCGCCAGAACAAATTTCCGAAAGCACCTGGCCTGTCGATTGATAACTTCCCGAAAGACCAGAAAGAACTATACCTCGCCGAATACAACAAGCTGTACCCGGCAACTTCGCAGATGGAGGGCCCGAAGGAGTTCAAATACACCGTACCAAAAGACTACAAGGGCGACCGGTACGAACACTTCGTCAACTTCTTCGCATCAGTGCGGGATAACAAACCAAACATCGAAGATGCCACCTTTGGTCTTCGCGCCTGTGGGCCCACGCAGTGTGGTAACCAAAGTTACTTCCAGAAAAAAGTCGTTGGCTGGGACCCGGTAGCGATGAAGATTCTGGGGTAGGGGTTTGTCATGCTGAGGAACGAAGCATTTCAATGTAGTAAAAACTCTCTCTACATTGAGATGCTTCGTTCCTCAGCATGACAGGCATCAGAATGGGAGAAACACACAACCATATCCAATGACAAACCGCCGTCTTTTCCTGAAACAACTCGGCCTCGGTGCCGTGAGCCTGAGCATGGCTACCGATGCGCTGGCCCATTACCAACCATGGCGGTCTGGAGGCTTGCCGCGTTCGCGGCCCGGTTTGCAGGGCGTGAACCCCGGCGGCATTCTGGATTTCCTGACTACCGTCGAAACCCAAAAGTTGAACGTGCATAGCCTGATGGTGGTGCGGCACGGCAACGTCGTGGCCGAGGGCTGGTGGGCACCCTACGCGCCTGATCTGAAACATACGCTGTATTCGCTCAGCAAAAGCTTTACGTCCACCGCCGTAGGTATGGCCGTGGCGGAGGGTAAACTGAGCGTCGATGATAAAGTCGTTTCGTTCTTTCCCAACGACCTCCCCGCTACCGTCAGCGACAACCTGGCGGCTATGCGGGTGCAGGACTTACTGACCATGAGCACCGGCCACGACAAGGAACCAACCGGAGCGATGCGGGCTAATGGAAATACCAACTGGCCGAAGGTTTTTCTGGCACATCCCGTTGATCATCAGCCCGGTACGCACTTCGTTTACAACAGCGGGGCCACGTATATGCTCTCGAACATTGTGCAGAAGCTGACCGGTCAGACCGTGCTGAACTACCTGACGCCCCGCCTGTTTGGGCCGCTGGGCATTGAAGGAGCCGATTGGGAAGTTGACCCGGCCGGCGTGAACACGGGCGGCTGGGGCCTGCGGGTGCGGACCGAAGACATCGCCAAATTTGGACAGTTGTATTTGCAGAAAGGGGCCTGGAAGGGCAAACGGCTTTTACCCGAATCCTGGGTAGCCGACGCTACCCAAAGCCACATTATGCAACCGGCGGGTGATAAGAGCCGGGACTCCAGCGACTGGCTACAGGGCTATGGCTACCAGTTCTGGCGGTGCCGGCATGACGCCTACCGGGGCGACGGAGCCTTTGGGCAGTACTGCATTGTGATGCCAGACAAAGACGCCGTTATCGCCATCACGTCCGAAACCGCCAATATGCCCGCCGTGCTGAACGCCGTTTGGGAACACATTCTACCTGCCCTGCAATCTGCCGGTACGTCCGTTGCCAGGTCCCTGCCGGAACCAATGACCCAAAAGCTGAAGAGCCTCGCCCTGCCGCTGCCGGTGAACAATACGGCTACGCCGACGATGCAGAAAATCAGCGGTAAATCGTTTGGTATCGAACCCAACTCGCTGAACATCGACACCGCATCACTGACATTTGGCAAGGATGGCTGTCTATTTAACTTCCACGACGACCAGGGCGACCACCGGGTTTTGTGCGGTCTGAACCGCTGGCGCGAGGGCGAAACTACCGTTTCGGTCCTGCCGCTGAAACTGGTAAACACGCCCGTCCTCAATGAAACTACCGTACGCGTAGCGGGTACCGGCACCTGGTCCGATGCCAACACTTTTCTGATGACCTGGCGATTTATTGAAACTGCCCATTACGAAACCGTCACCTGCCGCTTCACTGACGACGGCGTGAGCATCAGGTTTGAAAACAGTCTGTCCATTATCGGCCACGCCAAAGACCCGCGCCCGGTGTTGCAGGGCCGCTTGCCGGGTACTGCCCACTAGACGTTGTATGAGGAAATAAAGTGGATGGGTGCTGAATCATTGACTTACCTTCCCGGATAGCGGGAACGCCCGCACGGTTTGTTCCACATCCGCCGGAGACCAAGACTAACACGGTTGAAGAAAAGGGGCAGTAGTCAACGACTACTGCCCCTTTTCTTTGTTGAACGGACACGTTAGGTCAATTACGCATTCGATAGAGCGTACCATCCTCTACCACGTATAAAACCCCGTTCATGGCCGTAATGAGGGTCACGTCGCTGAGCAGACCGCGTTTCCCTATCTGTTCGTTATTGCCAGCCATGTCGGTTTTGTACAGGGTACCGTCTTTTTCGATGCTCCACAAAACACCCTGCTCACCAACCATCGCGATTGTACTTTCCCATTCTCCTTTTTTGCCCACCTGTTTCCAGCGCATTGCCTGAATGCTGGTTTGATAGAGGGTGCCGTTTTCAACGGTCCACAGATACCCCCCGGCGGCTTCCAGCATAGCCGCATCGGTAAATTCGCCATCACCACCCACTTGCTTCCAGGTGCCATTCTTTGCCGTTTCGTAGAGGGTACCCGATGTTTCGATGCTGTATAGTTTGCCGTTGAGGCCCACCATTGCTTCCGTGTTTTTCCAGTCTTCGGCTTTACCAACCTGTTTCCAGACAGCGGTTTCGGGGTCTGTACGGTACAGGGAGCCATCTTCCACTGTCCAGATGGCCCCGTCCATAGCCACTAAAATTTCAGCATGGTCGAACTCGCCTTTTTTGCCCATCTGCTCATACGTTCCATCTTCATCGGTTTCAAACAGGGTGCCGTCCTGCTCGATACTATACAGATGACCATTCAGGGCCACTACGGCGACTGTATTTTCCCAGTCACCTTTTTTGCCAATTTGCTCCCATTTCTGAGCGGTTGCGGTCTGTAAAACAAGGCTCAGCACAGTGATGAGAATACTAAGGGTAATTTTTTTCATTGGTTACGGTCGTACACTATCGGAAATAAAAACCCCTCTTCGTCAATGAGTTTTTCGTTGTACGATTTCAAAGGTAATGAGTAATTATGCTTATATGTTACGCCCTGATTTCTTCAAACGGGGTCGATGACGATTTGCGTTGATGTCGATGCTATTTTCCCGTTGGCATGAACGTCTGCACGGGTTGCCCAACTGCCCCCGCCGGTTACCGGACGTGCACGTCCGGGCTACAATCTCGCCGGACTGGTTGGAATGATAAAAACCTAACCCTAATACTGCGAGCAGTTTGGTGTTAAGTTCAAGCAGCCCTACGCTGCCAGAACTGACAATCCAGACTATTGAGCCGATTTACATCACCAGAGCCATCAGAACTGAGTTGGCTATATATCAGCTTACAAACCCGCCGGTTGATTTCCCGTCGGACCAAGGCGTTCATC
>JACMPG010000298.1 GCA_014377625.1 Spirosoma sp. | reverse complement strand
TATTTTCGACGGAAAAACGGGCGCGGCTTTGGCCACCACCGACTATATCCCGTCGCGCAACCCGACCGATGGCTGGGGCGGCATCGGCGGCAATGGCGGTACCGATAACAACGGCAACCGCGTGGACCGTTTTCTGGCTTGCGTGGCCTATTTAGACGGGAAACTTCCGAGCGTGGTTATGTGCCGGGGGTATTATGGCCGCACCGTGCTGGCGGCTTGGGACTGGCGCAACGACAAGCTTAGTTCGCGCTGGGTATTCGATTCAAAAGACCAGAAAGATTACTCCGGTATGGGCAACCACAACCTGACCGTGGCCGACGTGGACAGCGACGGCAAAGACGAAATCATATATGGGTCAATGGTGATCGACGACACGGGGAAAGGTCTTTTCTCCACCAAACTACGTCACGGCGATGCCCTTCACGTAACCGATCTCGATCCTGCCCGGCCCGGACTGGAAGTATGGGGAATTCACGAAAACGAAGAACCGGTACCGGGTCATGACAACGGCTACGGTGCGGCCCTCTACGATGCCAAAACAGGCGAAATTATCTGGGGTGCTTTCCCCGGCAAAGACGTAGGGCGGGGCGTGGCCGATGATATTGACCCCGACAATGCCGGGGGCGAAATGTGGTGGTCGGGCGGAGATGGGTTGTATGATGCCAAAGGCAAACGGATCGGTAACAGCCCTCCATCGGCAAATTTCCTCTGCTGGTGGGACGGCGACCTGACCCGCGAACTGCTGGACGGTAATCACATCGACAAATACAAAAAAGACGGACCGGCCACCCGCCTGCTGACCGCCGAAGGCTGTTCGGCCAACAACGGCACCAAAGCTACTCCCGCCCTAAGCGCGGACCTGTTTGGCGACTGGCGCGAGGAAGTGATCTTCAAAACCACCGATGGCAAAAGTCTCCGCGTCTATACGACCACCATCCCGACCGAACACCGGCTCTATACACTCATGCATGACCCGCAGTACCGGCTCAGTATTGCCTGGCAAAACGTGGGCTACAACCAGCCACCGCACACCAGTCTTCACCTTGGTGCGGGCATGAAAACACCCCCTAAACCGAATATTATCACTCCCCAAAAAGGGCTATAAATCATTGTGAATCAATTAACTAATCTCCATGAAAACTCAATTTCGCGTACTCCTCCTGACCGCTTTTGTACTGGCCGGTGTGGCCGCTTCCCAGGCACCTAAACCAACGCTATACATCATCGGTGACTCTACGGTTCGAAACGGTTCTGGCAAAGGATCAGATGGGTTGTGGGGCTGGGGAAGTCTGCTGTCGGCGCATTTTGATACCGTGCGGATTCATATCGAGAATCACGCCATCGGCGGGCGCAGCAGCCGGACGTTTCTGACCGAGGGACGCTGGGACAAAATCATGGCCCGGCTGCAACCCGGCGATTTTGTGCTGATGCAGTTTGGCCACAACGACGGAGGGGCCATCAACGACACCACCCGCGCCCGTGGGTCGATCAAAGGCATAGGCGACGAAACGCAGGAAATTGATAATCTGCTGACCAAAAAATACGAAATCGTCCACTCGTTTGGCTGGTATATGCGGAAGTATATCGCCGATACCAAAGCAAAAGGAGCCACACCCATCGTTTGTTCGCTCGTGCCGCGCAACGTCTGGAAAGCCGGAAAAGTAGAGCGGGGGAGCAACAGTTACGGTAAATGGGCGGCTGAATCCGCCCGGTCAGAAGGGGCGTTTTTTCTGGACTTGAACGAAAGCATCGCCCGTAAATACGAAGCGGGCTACGACGAAGTCAAACTGAAAACTGACTTCTTCCCCGGCGACCATACCCACACTAATCACGCCGGTGCCAGGTTCAATGCTGCCGTCGTGGCCGAAGGGCTAAAGCAACTTTCTGATTGCCCATTGAATCAATACCTGGTCAGATAATTTCCGACCTCCACGATGCCAAATCGTTTGCCTCATGAAAATCCGCTTTTTATTCGTTAACGGGCTTATTTTTACCAGCTTACTGCTG
>JACMPG010000297.1 GCA_014377625.1 Spirosoma sp. | reverse complement strand
GAGTACTACGCCCGACTTCGTTGGCTTGACCCTGCCGGGGAAGTTAACTTTTACAGGGTGGCGGGGCAGAATGAATACACCTACAAAACACAAATCCGATCTACTCCCAATGGCCCCGTACGTGATTCGCTCATCAGGGGGCAAGACAGTTGGGTTTTTAATAATGGCTCGACAACTACCGATCTAGGCAGAGACGGTCAGGAACTGATTTCAAGCCGGGGGCGGCTTGCTATGGTCTACAATTTCCGGAACGGTGAACAACCGAGCCGCCCAAAAGGTAAACTCACGGCCTACCTGCTCAACGTCGATGAGAATTACTATCGCTACCACGACGAAGTAGCGCGGCAGAGCAAGGTCAGAAATAACCCTTTTGCCGAACCGGTGCTAATCCAAACCAACGTCCGGGGTGGGCTGGGCTGCTTCGGCGCATATAACAAATCAACGCTGGTAATACAGTTGAAGTAGTGTGTGTAGCCCAGACCTCCCGGTCCGGGCTACGGTATCTTACCGGACGTTCAGGCTCCAGTCGTAGTCGTAGGTACCGACTTTATAATTTCCCGGAATGTCCTGCTGCCGGAAGCCGTTGATGTAGGCCAATATCGATTTACCACCCTTTGTGAAATCATCGGCGTACCACTCGAAAATCTTCGATACGTCCACGCTTTTTTTGCCGCTATTAACTCGGATAAAATACGAACTGTTGAGCGCGAGTTTGGCGCGGGCGTCCAGTTGCGCATCCAGATTCTGCGCGGTAAAAGCGTTGTTGTCGATGACCGGACAGCCTTTGGCAGCGCAGACTACGGCGAAATGAACGCGGGCATCGTTGTAGGGTTTCAGGAGCTTTTCCTTCTCCAGTTCGTTCAGTGTCAGGCTCTCGCCCGCAATTTTCTGCTGCTTCTTATCGAAAAAACCCGGCACGTCCATCGGCGATTTGATGGGGTAAGCCTCCACTACCTGATGGATGACGGCCAGATTATAGGCATTGATGTAAAACGCCTTCTTCTCCCCAGCCGACGCGCCCGACAGATTCATCGCGCCGATCTGTCCGTATAATTTATTGATAGCCGCCGGGTCTTTTTTGAGCGTAGCGTAATCGACACGGCCATCGTAGACGTGAGCCTGCAAAAATGAATCGGCTTCTTTGTTGAGCGAAGCGAGCGATGTCTGCGCCTGTAGTGCCGGGGTTAGCAACAGGCCGAATACGATTAGAATCAGGGTTTTCATAGTTCGACTTTGGTTTGTGAGTTTTGCTTTTTAGCCAATATCTGGCCTTACTTACTAACTGAACGGCAGTCAGACCGGCAAAAGTCCCCGGAAAAGTGAATACAATCGAAACGTTATATCCGTGTGATACTTCCGTGATAAGCTGAATAGACTTTTGTTTCCGTAATCAAACAGAAACCAAACCAGTTGCTCCGGTGGCTTTTACAACCATGAATGCATTTACTCATGCCCGTCATATTCTTCTCGTTGCCCTCTTCGCCATCGGCCTGTAGCAAAGATGATAACCCTACCACGCAGGTAACAACCGACGGCCCCGCCGGTACAACTACCAGACTGCGTACCGGTACGCTCACCGCCGAAAACGGTACCCCAACGGCAGGCGAATTCAACGTCTGGACCCGCGCTTATGCGTCGTCGTCGCTGGGCAACAATACCTACATCAGTGCCGATGTGGGTTATAATTTCCGAACGCGGGGCTTTACCAGCCAATATACCGTTGGTGGAGAAGTAGGCCACCGCTTTGGTGAAAATCTCTGGGTTAATGCTACCCTGCGACAGTTTGCGACAGCGGGTACGCCCAACCCCAACAAAGGTTCGTTCGTCTATGGCGAAGGGCTACAGTATACGGGCTATTCGGTTGGCGCGGCCTATTCGGTCAGTTAAAAAAATCAGTCTGGCCGCCGATTATGCCAACTACTTCGGTACCCGAAAAAACATATATTCCGGCCCTACCATTGGGCTGGGCCTGGCCGTACAGTTTAACTAACAACTGCTTATGATACTGCAAGATTCGCCAACCCTCCTCGCCCAGTTTGGGCTGTTCAACGCGCTCAACGATGCCGAACGTGACCGGCTGAGTCGTCGGCTTGTTGTCCAGTCCCGCGCAAAGGGCGAGCTTTTGTTCCGGTCGGCGGTTGCCGCGCCCTTGCTGTATCTGGTGCATCAGGGCCAGATCAAACTCTCGCGCTACTCGGATGATGGGCGGGAGATTATCCTCGATTTTCGGCGGGCAGGCGATGTCGTTGGCGAACTGGCACTGGTAGGCTGGGCGCAACAGGACGACGTGGCCGAAGTAGCTGAACAGGCCCTGGTCAGCGCAATACCTATCGATGAACTGACACCATTGCTGGGATCGAACTGCCTGTTTAACACACAGGTAACGCACCTCGTGGTACAGCGGTTGAAACAGATGCAGCACCGCTACGAGTCGCTTTGTTTCCAGGGAGCCAGCAGCCGTATCCGGCAGTTCATCCGCGAACAGGCCGACGCAGTTGGTAGGCACGTGGGTACCGAAATAGATGTGAAGATATCGCTGACCCATCAGGACATCGCCAAGATGACCATTACCTCGCGGCAATTGGTGACGGGCGTGCTGCGCGACCTGAAGCGGCAGAACGTCATTACCTACAACCGAAACCGGATTCTGGTTCGCAATTATCAGGCTCTTCTCTGATGAATGTCATTTATTGCCAGCCACTATTGCTAATCGGCATTGATTGTCTTTGCCTCGTATTCCCCACTACTAACAATTAATGACCACATTTGACTACCAATGACCAGTAACCACACCGTATCATGGAAAAGCGGGCTTTAGTGATTGAAGACGACGCTGATATTGCCAACCTTGTTGCCGTGAACCTGCGCGACATCGACGTGCAGAGCGACATTGTCAGCAACGGCAAAGATGGCTTGAGACAGGCTCTCGGGCATTCTTATGACGTAATCATTCTTGACATCATGCTGCCCGGTATGAACGGCATTGACGTGTGTCGGCAACTGCGCGAACAACGCATCGACGTGCCGATTCTAATGCTGACGTCCCGAACCGAAGAAATCGATAAAGTACTGGCTATTGACTTCGGTGCCGACGACTACATTACCAAACCGTTCGGCATCCGTGAATTTCTGTCGCGGGTGAAGGCACGACTGCGTCGGTTCGAGAATAATCACAGCCCCCGCTCAATAACCTATACGCATGGCGCGCTGCAACTCTCCGTCGATTCGCGCCGGGTTACGCTGGGCGGTAACGTGATTGAACTAACGACTAAAGAGTTTGACTTGCTCACGCTGTTTATACGCAATCCGGGCCGGGCGTTTTCGCGCACACAACTGCTCGATCAGGTCTGGGGCTACTCGTACCGGGGTTACGAACACACTGTCAATTCGCACATTAACCGGCTGCGCATGAAAATTGAGCAGGAACCCGCCCACCCGCGCTACATCCTCACGGTCTGGGCCATAGGCTATAAGTTTACTGACGAAAAATAAGGGGTAAAAAAGTGTAAGGGGTAAATGCTGTAAAAGACATACGATGCAAAGGAAAACAGGCATTTGCTTTTTTTACTGCTTACCCCCTTTTACTATTTACACCCTTTACCACCTCCCCTTTTATGAAAAACCTCTCTCTCACCATAAAACTATCGCTGCTGTTTGCCGCTTTGCTGGCGGTGGTCAGCGTGGTCGATGTGTTGACCGTCACAAATGCGTCACGCCGGTACATCAATGAGGTGATGCAGCGGGCCAATCTGGACCTGGCCACATCCATTGCCCGCGAAATCCACATCGACACGCTTACGGGTAAGGTATCCGACGTGGGCATGAATGATTTGTTTATGGCGTCTATGACCATCAACCCAACCATAAAACTGTTCATCGTTGATCTCGACGGGAAAATTCTGGTATCATCAGCCAAGCCTGAAGACACGAAATTAACCGAGGTATCGGCAGCGCAAATTCAAAAACTGCTCGCGGGCAAAGAAAAGCTACCTATCTATAACGCCGACCCGCGTAACCCCGACGACCCCAAGATTTTCTCGGCGGCTCCACTGTCGCAGCCCGACGGCTCGCCGGTGGCGTATCTGTACGTTACCATCGGCACCCACGATCAGGCTGATCTGTCGTCGGTAAAGCGAAGTTATATTCTGAGTGCGCTATTGCGAAGCCTGCTCATTGCTGCCGGAGTAGTGCTGGTGGTGGGTTTGCTGCTGATTTTTGTCCTGACGCGCAACGTCCGCAAGCTATCTGACGGGGTGCAGCGACTGCGCGAAGGCGACCTTACCACCCGCGTCCACATCGGCACCAACGATGAGATTGGGCAGTTGGGTACGGCGTTCAATGAAATGGCCCAGCAGATCGAAACCTCGGTTGAAACCTTGAGCCGCAACGATACCCTCCGGCGCGAACTCGTTGCCAATATTTCGCACGACCTGCGAACGCCCTTAGCGTCTATTGAGGGGTATACCGAAACCATTCTGCTAAAAGAACATCTGCTCTCCGATGAGGAGCGAAAGACGTATCTGAAAACGATTCTGAAAAACACTAAGAGCCTGGGCCGGTTGGTTACAGACCTGTTTGAACTCTCAAAACTGGAAGCCCGACAGACAGACATACACATTGAACCCTTCTCGATTACCGAACTAATTCAGGATAATCTGCTCAAGTTTGAGCCGCAGGCCGTCCAGAAACAGATTCACCTGACTGCCGACCTCCCCCGCGATGTGCCTTTGGTAAAAGCCGACGTGGCCCTGATTGAGCGGGTGCTTCAGAATTTTATCTCGAATGCTATCCAGTACACACCCCAAGAGGGGCGCGTGAACGTAAGTGTCTATCAGAGCAACGTAGGCTATGTTCACGTCCGGGTAGCCGATACAGGCCGGGGTATTACCGCCGACGAGCTGCCGTATGTGTTCGACCGTTTCTACCGAATCGGCAGCGTACGCGAAAAATCACGTCTGGGACTGGGGTTAGCCATCGCTCAGAAAATTGTTGAACTGCACGGTAGCCACATCGCCATAGACAGCACCCCCGACATTGGCACTACCTTCTCATTCGACTTGCCAGCCTATCAGTAAGCAGGCAACTACACTATACATCCCGTTTGTTAAAAGAAAAGTGCAATTTCAGGTAATAGATTCCTATCTAAGAAAATTAGTATTCAGGGGCGTTCACAAAATCTGGGGTCTTACTTTTACGTTTTCCTCATTAGACCATCCCATTATTGCTGCCTATGAACCGCATTGCCGGTATCGGTATAGGTCTATGGTTGTCTCTGCTTGGGACAACCAACGGCCATGCCCAGGATATAAAACCGCTTCAGATTATTTTACCTGCCCAGGCCACCTGGAACGTAGTCCCGGAAGGAACGCCCGTTCGTTTCACGCTGAAGGCTGTGGCTGGCCCTAACGACACCCTCCGATACCGTCTTGGCCCCGACCATCTGGAGAGTATGCAACTCGACTCACTCGGGCATTTTAGCTGGACACCCGGCTACGACCTCGTTGACCGCGTGCAGGGAGCTAAACTGATTCCGGTAAGCTTTGAAGTGCGTAATCATCAGGGGCAAACGGCCAGTGAGCAGGTAGAGTTTAAGGTCATGCACGTAAACCGTCCGCCGGTAGTTACCGACATGCGCCCATTCTACGTCAGCTACCGGACCCAGAACACGTATAGCCTCAACTCCGATTTTGTACGTGATGACGACGGTGACCCTATCACGTTTGTCCCTGTTCCGGACCAGATGCCTGAAGGCAGCAAGCTCAACTCTCAGGGCGAACTGACCTGGACACCATCGCTCAGTCAGTTTAACCGCTTGCGCGAAAAGCCTCAGTACATGGAGTTTTGGGTGGAAGATCAGCCTGCCAAGACCCGTACCAAAGGTCGTCTGAAGATAGAAGTGACCACGCTGGATTTGCCGCCCGAAATCACCGTAATTCCCAAGCAGACGCACTACAAACTGCGGGAAGATGCCACGGTCAATCTGAAGTTTTCGTTGCTTGACCCTAATGGGGAAGACGACGTAACTACATTCGGTTTTTTGTCCGATAATCAGGACATTCCGAAAACGGCTCTCGTCAGAAATACCGATAATCAGTACGAATTTATCTGGAAGCCTGGCTACGACTTCGTAAAGGACCCCCGGGATTCACTTAATATACAGATTACGTTCTACGTCCTGGATAAAGCCCAGAACCGAGACGAACGCCGGATTACGTTTACAGTATTCAACACAATAAACGAAGCTGAAAAGGACCGCTATTACTACAACCAGTACCGGCAGTTGCTGGTACAGGCCTGGGGTCTGGTAGAGCAGCTGGGTGAGAAAGAAGAGCAATTGAAGAAAGACTATAAAAAAGCAAAAGGCGGCAAACGAAACCGATCAATGATCAATGCCTCACTGGGAGCCGTAACGGGTGTTACTCCCGCCGTGTCAGGCGCAAGTAGCAGCCCCGATACCCAGAAAACGGGTCGTATTGTGTCGGCAGTGGGCGGAACCGCCGTCCTGACAATGGGTACGCTCGAAGCCACCGAAGTGATTGGCAAGTCGATGAAAGATTTACTCGACCGCTACAACTACGTACTGGGTAAACGGGCCGAACTCCAGAACAAAGGCGACATCTTTGCCCGCGAATATGCCCTAAAATCAGCCCGGCGAAACGGCGATTTTGTCAAGAAAATGGACGAGTTTCGGAATGCCATGAGCCTGAGCGGTCTGGTTGCTCTTGAACTCGATGCCAACTGGCAGAGCAAGAAAGAAGCAACCGACAAAGCCATCAAGCGTACCTTCAAAGATTACCAGCCGCTCGACGAGGTGCAATAGATGAGCATCACTCTTCCGCTTTCCTCTCTTCCTGCGATATAGATTCAGAAGCTGAATGCGGTTCGGGTTCGCTACCCTCAACAACCCCGGCATTCGTGTCGGGGTTTTCTATGTTGTAATCAACCGGTTCGCTGGCGGGAACAACGGCGGCTTCAGTAGCGTCGGGGCCGGAAATGGGTAACATACCCTCCTCAACTGACTGCTCGCCGAAGAAACGACGCTGAAAAAACAGGATCAGGCAAACCCCGATAAAAATACAGGAATCTGCAATGTTGAAGATCGGCGTTGAGTAATACTGCCCACCCCAGACCGGCACCCATTCAGGAATAAAGCCTTCCCAGACATCCACGAAAATCATGTCGATCACCTGCCCGTGAAACCAGGGCGTGGGAGAACCATAGGGGGCATTATCCAGAAAAACGCCGTAAAATGTACTGTCGATCACATTACCAACGGCACCCGCCAAAATCATAGCCATTGCCCACAACAGACCGTTGGGTGCTCCCCGATGGGCAAGATATACGAGGTAATAGCCAATACCGAACATTGCAAACAGCCGGAATACGCTCAACAATAATTTGCCGTATTCGTGCCCCAGCTGCATCCCAAACGCCATACCGGGGTTCAGTACATAATGCAGCTTCAGCCAGTCGCCCGTCACTTTTATCTGGCCGGCAAAACCGGGAGCCATATACTGATGAACGGCCAGTTTTACGCCCTGATCGATTGCTATGAGGGTAAGAGCGAGCAGAAAAAAGCGGAAAGGGTTTTTGCGAATCATAAAAAAGGCGGGCCAGCCGATGGGCTGGCCCCTGTGTAAGCAACAAAGGCACAGCCTGACGGTCATGCCTGTTTGGTCAAAAAATTACCTGTGTTTTTTCCGGCGTTTCAACTCGTCGTTCACCAGATTGAACTCACGGCTACTTTGTCCGGCAATGGATTTATTCTCGTCAGCCCGACGGAACAAATACGGCATTACGGCTTCAACCGGACCATAAGGCACGTATTTAGCCACGTTGTAACCTGAATCGGCCAGATTATACGAGATATTATCGCTCATGCCCAGCAACTGCGCAAAATAAATGTGCGAATCGTCATGGGCAACACCGCGTTCGTCCATATGTTGCACACAATACTGGCAACTGTATTCATTGTGCGTACCCAGGCAGATCGATACTACATCGCGGTTATCCAGACAATAATCGATAGCTTCGTTGAAATCACGGTCCGTATCTTCCTTCGTAGCCTGGATAGGATCCTGATATTCTTCTTCATGTGCCCGAAGCCGTTCCTTTTCAAGATACGCTCCGCGTACCAGTTTGGCACCCAGAAAATAACCTTTGGCACGGGCCTCTTCAGCGTCACGTTTGAGGTGGGGCAAACTTTCCCAGCGGTAAAATTGGTAGGTGTTATAGACAACAGGCCGCTCATGGTTGTATCGGTCCATCATTTCATAAGCCAGTGTATCGATCGTATCCTGAATCCAGCTTTCTTCGGCGTCAATGAAGATACGTACGTTACGTTCGTAGGCCCGACGGCAGAGCGTATCGACCCGTTTCAGTACCCGGTCAAATTCTGCTTTCTGTTCGGCATTAAGCGAATTGCCAACCTGTATAGCTTCCAGCAAATCGGTAGAAGCAATGCCGGTCACTTTAAAGACAGAGAACGGAATTTCGGCAGACTCGCTGGCGCGTTCAATGGTGCGCAGGATCTCAAGCGTGGTTTCGTCAAAACTGCGTTCGGTTTCTTCACCTTCTACCGAGTAGTCAAGAATGGTACCAACGTGATATTTCTGAAGGTGACGAATGGTGCCTTCAGAGTCCGGGATGCTCTCGCCCCCACAGAACTGATCAAAAATGGTATTTTTGATCAGGAAATTGATGGGCAGGTGCAACCGTAGGGCAATCTTTATGAGAAAAGTCCCTACATTTACCAGCCATCCCTTGTTCATCAACGCAAAAAGCCAGTACGTCTTCTTCAACTTGAAGTTAGACTGGCACGAAAAAGCAATCGAGGTATCGTCAAATGAAACAGGTTTTGAGTTCGACGTTACAGTCTTACTCTGTTTCAGGTCCGCAGGCCGTATAGCGACTTCCGGCATTGAGTTACTTGGATTCGACATATTGGTGCTCCGTTTGGGCGGTGCTACATCCATAGCGTTAGATGCGTGTCGGTTAACACGACCGAAAGATAAAACGAAATTTCGATCTAACAGTTAATCCTGAACACGCGGGTTGGTCAACAAACTAAATCTGAATGTGCTAAAATGAGAAAAATCAGCCTGATAAACAGCCGATTCTCTCAATTTATATACCGAAATTAGGGGTCGAAAAGTTCCCTATTGAGTGAGTGTAGTTAAGACCAGAATACGCATAAATTTATGAAAGTCGATTTAGCCGTAGAGCCGCTTGATTCGTGGATTGATACCAACGGCAAACCCCTGATTATTGCCGGTCCGTGCAGTGCCGAGACCGAAGACCAACTCGTTGAAACCGCCCGGCAGCTTGCCGCTCTGGGTGAGGTACACGTAATCCGGGCCGGGGTATGGAAGCCCCGCACCCGCCCCGGTAGCTTTGAAGGCATGGGCGAAGCCGCCCTACCCTGGATTCAGCGCGCCAAAGCCGAAACAGGCCTGCCCTTCGCCGTTGAAGTGGCCACGCCCGAACATATTGAACTGGCCCTGAAATACGGCGTCGATATTCTCTGGATTGGTGCCCGCACCACAGTGAATCCGTTCAATGTACAGGAAATCGCCGACGCCCTGCGCGGGGTCGACGTGCCGGTGCTGATAAAAAATCCGGTTAATCCTGATTTGGCTCTTTGGGTTGGAGCGTTTGAGCGGATTGCGGGCGCGGGTATCAAGAAACTTGGGGCCATTCACCGGGGCTTTGCCACCGGCGAAGATACCAAATACCGCAACGTACCGATGTGGCAGCTGGCTATTGAATTGAAGTCAATTTTTCCGCACTTGCCCATCATCGGCGATCCCAGCCATATGGCGGGTAAACGCGCCTATCTCAACGAGCTGGCGCAAATGGCCATGGATCTTAATTACGATGGTCTGATCGTTGAATCACACATCGATCCAGACAATGCCTGGAGCGATGCAGCTCAGCAACTAACGCCTAAAGCCTTCGGTGAGATGCTCGATCACCTGCAAATCCGGCAGGTCGAGTCGCCAAGTCTGGAGTTCCAGAACGCCATGGACAAAACCCGACGCAACATCGACAATGTGGACCGGCAGATCGTAGAGATGCTGGCCGCCCGAATGGGTTTGGTAGAACGCTTAGCCGAATACAAACGCGACAATAACGTGACGCTCTTCCAGCCCGACCGCTGGACAGAAATCCTGAAAACCCGCGCCGACCTGGGCAAAAAGCTGGGTCTGTATCCCGAACTGGTTGAGGAAATATACAAAATTGTGCACATGGAATCGATTCGGAAACAAACCGAAGTGATGAACAGCACAACGGTTTAGAAACGTAGTACATCAAAAAACGCCGTTACCAATTCATTTGGCAACGGCGTTTTTTTGTAGTCCGGTGATGCGGTATCCCGAACCTCCCGGTCCGGTAGCCGAAGGCTAAGAAACGTGCTATTGCATAAGCCTTGCGGCTACCTGACCGGGAGGCCGGAATACCGCATCACCGGGCTACAAAAAAACGCCCATTCAGATGCTGAATGGGCGTTTTCAATATCTCAAAGCCATTACTTCTTTCTCGGCATACCAGCGGGCGTACCGGGTCTTGGCGTACTGCCGCCCGTTGCAGCTGGCTGATTAGCTGCTGCGGCTTTAGCAGGATCAATGCCCATTTTGCGCAGAACCGATTCGGTAATATTATTTTCTTCAGGAGCAACCAGCAGAATAGGAATGGTATTGGCACCAGCATCGAGGTTGAATACGTAGGTATAGCCTTCTGCTTTGGCCACTTCATCGATGGCTTTCTGAATTTTTTGAACCACGGGGTTTACCAATTGCTGATACTTGGCCTGTAGAGACTGCTCAGCCGTACGTCCAAACTCCTGAATACGAGTTTGCAAACCCTGCAATTCGGTCTCGCGATCCTTCCGAATCACGTCCGACATCTGAGCCGCCCCTTTTTCGTAGGCACCGTACTTATCTTCCAGTTCTTTCTGCATGCGCTTCAGTTCGTTTTCCGACTGAGTGCGCTGAATGGTCAGCTGGTTCTGAATATCCTTGGCTTCGGGCGTCTGGGCCAGTACGTAGTCGATATTGGTATAGCCTAATTTCAACGGACCGGCAACCGGGGCAGTAGTTGCCGGGGCAGTGGTTGCTGGCGTTGTGGTTGCGCTTTGGCCCTGTGCCTGTGCGTTCAAACCGCCTACCAGAAGGGTTGCTGCGGCAAACGCCATGACGAGGTTCTTTTTCATTTCAGTTTTTTGGTTTGTCTTTACTTTGGATTTGTACTTGCTTTTATTGCCGGAGTCTTAGCCGCCATTGCTTTGGCGTCAAGTCCCAGTTCTTCCATGACATAGTCGGTATAGTCATGGCGGGGATTGGTGTAGAGCATAACGAAGTCAGACGCTTTGTCAAACATAAAATCTAGCTTCTTCTGCAATGACACCTTTTCAATGGCCCGGTTCACCAACTCCATCGGGCTTTTCATGAGTTCCTTTTTCTTCTGAAAAAGCAGGCCCTCATAGCCAAACACTTTATTATTGTATTCCCGCGCTTCTCGCTCTTTATCACTGATGGTCCGCTGCCGGTCGCGTTTCATGTCGTCGGTCAGCAGGATTTCTTCGGCCTGATAAGTACGCTGTAGCTTCTCAATGTCAACGTACTTATCCTGAATGTCTTTCGACCATTTATCGGTAAACTTGTCAATTTCACCCAGGGCTTTCTGATATTCCGGCATCTTGCTAAAGATGAACTCCGTATCTACGTAGCCAAACTTCTGTGCCTGAGCCGGAAGGGCCAGCAAAACGAACGGCAAAATTACAAAAAAAAGCGTTTTTTTCATTGTCTAATTGATAGAATGCAGACAATACTGATTTCCTTATCAACGACTAATCAATGTTATCCGTATTCTACGACCTGTTTGAGTGAGTAAAGGCTCAAAGGTTTAACGTATTTGCTGACCGATGGTAAAGTGGAACTGACCACCCGCTTTGTCTTTTATACCTGGAATCTTGTCGAAACCGTAGCCATAATCGATACCAATCAGGCCAAAGGCGGGCATGAAAATACGCGCACCAAAACCAAGCGACCGCTTCAGGTCAAATGGGTTATACTGCTTATAACTACCCCAGTTATTACCTGCTTCGGCAAAACCCAGCACAAAAATCGTAGCCGACGGGTTGAGCGATACCGGATAGCGGAGTTCCGCCACAAACTTATTATAGGCAACACCACCCTGACTACGTTCCTGCTGAGTTGCCTGCCGGTCATAGTCGGCGGTATAAACGCTGCGGTCGTCATAGCCACGCAGACCGATGATGTCCTGCGCCAACGCAAACTGCCCCTGACCAGCCAGACCTGAGCCACCCAGGATGAACCGCTCAAACGGTCCAATTTCGGTGCGCCGGTTGTAACTGCCGAGGAAACCCATGTGCGCCCGTGCGTTCAGGACAAGCTTACCAAATACGGTCTGAAACCAACTGGCATCGAACATATATTTCTGATACTCAACCAGTTTAAACTTATCCTCTGCCGTAGCGTTGGCCGCTATCGTGCGGAATGCCGACCAGGGGGGCGTAAACGTACCGCTCAGTGAGAACGACGATCCTGAACGCGGAAACTGCGGGTTGTCTATGCTGTTTCGGGCCAGCGTCGTGTTGAACGAGATGTTGTTTGAAGTACCATTACTATACCCATTCGAGAAGATGTTGATGTTGTTCAACACGTACCGCTGATACGTCAGCGAGTTGGTCAGTGAGAAAAAGTCGTCGGGGACTTTCAATTGTCGTCCTAATCCGATAGTAAGAGCCGTGTTCTCGTATGAACCAATTGGTGGCAGATCACGACCAGCACCGGAATAGAAACTACGCGGATCGTACTGCCGATAGACCGTGTGACTGGCACTGAACGAGAGAGCCTGCGGTTTACGGCCACCCAGCCAGGGTTCTGTAAACGAGGCTGAATAGACCTGATACTGCTTACCGTTAGCCTGAAAACGCAGTTGAATTCGCTGACCGTCGCCCGCGGGCAGGGGCCTCCACGCGCTACGGTTGGTAATGTTCCGCGCCGAAAAGTTGTTGAACGTCAGACCGAGCGTACCCACAAAGCCCACATAGCCACCCCAACCACCCGACAGTTCGATCTGGTCCGACGGTTTTTCTTCGACCGTGTACTCGATATCAACCGTACCGTCGTTTTGCGGGATAGGGTTAATACCAATTTTTTCCGGGTCAAAATAACCGAGCGTAGATAGTTCGCGCTGGGTACGGATCAGGTTAGTTTTCGAGAATTTCTGACCGGGCAACGTCCTCAGCGAGCGCATCACTACGTGGTCGCTGGTTTTGGTATTACCATTCAGAATGATTTTGTTGATGGTAGCCTGCTTACCCTCGAAAATACGAATTTCGAGGTCAATTGAGTCACCCTCTACCGACCGTTCAATGGGCTGCGCGTTGTAGTACAGGTAGCCATCGTCCATATACAGCGAGCTAAGGTCCTGACCAGGATTACCGTTCAGTTTTTTATCTAAATCTTCGGGATTGTACACGTCACCTTTCTGAACTCCCAGTACCTCGCGCAGACGATCTGCTTTGTGGAGGTAATTACCCGCAAAGTCGATGTTGCGGTAGTAGTATTTCTTGCCTTCGTTCAGCTTGATGTTCAGCGTAATGGCGTCCTTGCCGTTGTTAATAACTGTGTCATCTTCTACAACAGCATCGCGATAGCCCAGTTTGTTGAGGTAGGTAATCAGCTTTTGCTTATCTTCTTCGTATTTCTTCGGTACGAACTTCGACGGACTGAACAACCGGCCAAACCGTTGCTCTTTGGTACTCTTCAACTTCATCCGCACGGCAGATTCTTCGATCTGATCCAGACCCTCGAAGTTGATTTTGGCGATTTTCACCTTCTGTCCCTTGTTCACCAGCACACGCATGGTAGCGTTATTGCGGGTGCTGTCGGGAATAGTCGTGATTTTCACTTTCGTGTTCAGGAATCCCTTGTCCACAAAGAATTTGCGCACGGCCATCTGCGTGTTTTTGGTAATTGTATTGCTCACGATTTTACCGAGGTTGAGCTTGATCTTGTCTTTCAACTGATCCTGCTCACCCTTTTTCACGCCCATGAATGACACCCGGTAGAGTCGGGGTCGCTCCTTTGCTTTGAACAGCAGGGCTATTTTACCCTCACCCGCCGGTTCGGCCAGCAGTTCGACGTCGTCGAGCAGGCCGGAGTCCATCAATTTCCGCACCGATGAGCCAATAGCCTCTCCTGGAATACGAATTTTATCACCAACTTTCAAACCCGCCAGTGATACCAATGAGTTAGGATCGAGGTAGCGGGTACCAGTCAGGCGCAGCGCGGTGATCTCGTACTCTTTAGGGTTAGCATAGTCGGTGAGTGGATTGGCCGTGGATGTGGTTGCTGATGGTGCCCCAAACCCGGCACCTACCCCGACGCGGACCTGAGCCTGCGCCGAAAAATTCAGCGTACTACCAGTTAGCAAAATGGCTCCGAGAATGGCTTTTATACAGTGCTTCAACTTAGTGTTGTTTTTGTATCGGTTCATTAGATAAGGCCGCAGGAGGTGACCGTCAACAGAGACCCCTATCAGGGGGAAAGCGTTGGAATACATTACTTTATTAATTGCTCGCTCGTTTTGCCAAATCGGCGTTCGCGCTGCTGATAACTTAAAAGGGCTTCGTATAAGTGTTCTTTTCTAAAATCAGGCCAGAGTACGTCGGGCATATAAAGTTCGGAGTAAGCCAGTTGCCAGAGCATGAAATTACTGATACGCATCTCGCCACTGGTCCGGATCATCAGTTCAGGGTCAGGAATACCACCCGTAGTCAAGTGCTGCCCAAATACGGTTTCATCAATCTCGGCAGGTGTCAGATGGCCATCCCGTACGTCGACCGCCAGTTGCCGTACCGCTTCGATGATCTCCCAGCGACCACTGTAACTTAGGGCCAGAATCAGGGTAAGGCCGCTGTTACCGGCTGTCTCGCGCATGGCTTCGTTCAGTTCCTTCCGGCAGTCGGCGGGCAGGCTTTCGGTATTGCCAATGGTAGTCAGCCGTACGTTATTGTTCATCAGTGTCTTAATCTCGCCCCGAATTGTATGCACGAGCAGAGTCATAAGCGCATCAACTTCAAACTTGGGGCGGTTCCAGTTTTCGGTTGAGAAAGCGTAGAGTGTCAGAAATTTAACGCCGAGTTCGGCGCAGCCTTCCGTTATTTCGCGCACCGCTTTTATTGCGTTTTTGTGCCCAAACACACGGGCTGCTCCCTGCCGTTTGGCCCACCGACCGTTTCCGTCCATGATAACGGCTATATGCTGAGGCAGATTGTCAGGGTTTATGCGTTCCTTCATCCCAGATAGGGCGTTTTAACATCTTTTAATGAGGCCGCGAAGATACGAAATTTTTATGAGTCAATAAGTTAGCGTGTGCTCCCTTTATGTCACTATTCAAACCAGCCGTAAGACTGTTTCATCGTCAGACAGATTATATTTGGCCAATCAGGCGATAACGGAACTGAACCGGTCGCTATTCAGAATCTGTTCTACGTGTATGAAAACTTCCGTTGGTATTCGCCATTCCCCATCGCTCTTCCTGATCGGAAGCCTGCTGACGCTGTCGGACTGCCACAAGGATGAAAACGCTGTTCCCAAAACCATTACCGATCAGATTCTGGCCGATGAGCAGTTTAGTCTGTTGCGGGTAATGGTACAACAGGCTGAAGCTGGCGATGCGTTGCGGGGTGCGAATTTGACCTTATTTGCGCCCAACGATGCGGCTTTTCAGAAAGTTGGCATAACTACAGAAGCGTCCATTAAAAAGCTGACTAAAGAGCAGTTACGCATCATCCTCTTCCATCATTTGCTGAACGCCCGCTCCCCGCTGGCGTCTATCCCGACTGGGTTAAATGAGGTAGAAATGGCCGATCAGCGTCATGCTTACCTAAATAAAACGAACACGGGCAAACTGTATATTGACAATGCGCAGGTAACATAGTTCGATTTGCCAGCCTCAAATGGCGTCATTCACGTGATTGACCGGCTTTTACTGCCTTAATCTTTATCAAATCTTTACTGACCGATTTCATTTTGCAGCAGGGCTTAATCATCCGCTCCACCGGCTCCTGGTACGACATCCGCAACGCCGATGGTCATATCTATCAGGGTCGACTGAAGGGCAAATTCAAGATAAAGGGACTGAAAGTCACGAACCCCATTGCTGTGGGCGACCGGGTAACGTTTGCCGTAGAAGACGAAATCGAAAATACGGCTATCATTTCCGACATTGCCCAACGCGAAAACTACATCATTCGGCAGTCAGTCCACAAAACGGCGCATGGACACATTTTAGCCGCTAATATCGATCAGGCTGCTTTACTGGCTACCCTGGCCATGCCGCGCACGTCACTTGGTTTCATTGACCGATTTTTGGTCTCCGCCGAATCGTTTCGTATTCCCACGACTATCGTCTTTAACAAAAGCGATATTCTGAACGATGAAGGCCTGGCCTATCAGGATGAGATTATTGAACTGTATAGTCGAGTTGGGTACAACTGCCTAATCACCTCAGCCACCGAAGGCGAAGGTATCGACGCGTTCAGGCGGTTGCTCGATCAAAAAGTAACGCTACTCTCGGGGCATTCGGGCGTAGGTAAATCGACGCTGGTCAATGCCATTGCACCGAGCCTGAACCTACGTACCAACGAGGTATCCACCTTTGCCAACAAAGGCGTTCATACCACTACGTTCGCCGAGATGTTTGAGCTGGCTCCCGATACGTTCATCATCGACACGCCGGGTATTAAAGAACTGGGGCTGATGGATACGTCGAAGGAAGAGATCAGCCATTACTTCCCTGAAATGCGCAACCGGCTTAACCAGTGCCGGTTTAACAACTGCCTGCACCTCAACGAACCCGGCTGTGCCATTAAAGATGCCGTAGCCGAGGGCGATATAGCCGAGAGCCGCTATATGAGTTACCTGAGCATGATGGACGGTGGGGATAACCGCCGGTAAATAGGCATGGCTATTTCTGCGCTACTGCCTGTTCGGTCATACCACCAATGACTTCGAGATTTGGCATGGCTTTCTTTAGGGCTGCAATGCCTGCTTCAGTAGTTTTGGTTTGCCAGAGATAAACCGTTTTGAGGTTTTTTAGGCCTGTTAACTGAGTCAGGCCCGCATCGGTGATGCTGGTGCCATATAGGTTTAGGTATTCCAGATTGGCCAGACCGTTCAGGTTTCTCAGGCCCGCGTCCGTTACGTTGGTACGTTCGAGGTGGAGTTTCTGCAGGTTCTTCAGTTTGGCTACCTGCGCCAGTGTAGCGTCCGAAATCTGTGTGTCGCCGAGTTTGAGCCAGACAAGTTGTTCGCTGATTTTGGGCAGCAGAGCCGCCTGCGCGTCGCTGAATGTACGGACGTTTACTGCGCTGACCTCCAGTTGGTTTTGCTCTTTCGAGATGGGCAATACCAGCAAACCCGTTTTCTTCAATTCGTCAATCACTGCAGAACTGGCTACCGGCACAGCCATTGTTAGCACCTTGGCATCCGGCGCAGGCCCGGTAGCAACAGCAGTTCCGCCGGCATCTACGGGCCGTAGCGACGGCCCGCCACCACCGCCCAGCGAAGCCAGCACGGGCCGGATAGCATCGGTGACTTTCAACTCGGCTACTTTTTTCTCGAACGACGCGCCTTCGTCAATCCACCAGGTCAGGAGCGCAATCTGGCTTTCGGTGAGTTGTGTTTTGCCCTTTGGCGGCATGTGTTCTTCATCGTCATCAGGCAACAGACACCGCTTCACCATCGCACTTTCAAGCCCCTTACCCACCATAAATACCGGTCCGTCCTCACCGCCTTTACGCAGCATTTCTGCGGTATCGTAACGTAGCCCACCTTTGGCTTTTTGGGCGTTGTGGCACTGTACGCAGCGCGTTTGCAGAATCGGATTTACGATCTGCTCATACACCATTGCCTGATTGACGTCGGTTATGGGTTTGATGGTAACTTCCTGAGAGCGGGGCGTCATACCTGCCAGCGTGCGCAGGGGTTGGGGGGTGTACTGCGTGAGATAGTCAGAGCCATGCGTAAGCGAACCGCCGTGGTGGCCTGCCACTGCCAGCAACACCAGCGAGATGGTCAGTGCAGGCAGGTACAGGGCTGAGCCGAACGGAATTTTATCACCAAGCCAGTCTGATTTTACAGCCCATGCCACCCACGCAAACGCAGCTACGCCAATGCCCTGCCACTTGTGTTCGTCCAGAATTTCTTCGTCGTAGCCACCACCCAGCGAGAGCATATAGCCAAACGCACAGGCCAGCGTAGCACTCACCGCCGACCAGAACAGAATGGCCGTAATAGTCGAATCTTCTACCCCGATTTTACCCCAGCGTCGGCCAATTTCCAGTGCACCGGCAATGAGCAGAAATCCAATCGGCAGGTGTACAATGAGCGGGTGAAACCGACCAAAGAACAGCACCCAGTCGGCAGGCTGCGTGGCTTGTAATAGTATTGATACGGTCATAATTTTTGTAGTCCGGGCGCCCACGTCCGGTAGCTGCAAGGCTAACTATGTAGATCTACTTTCAACATTACGGCTACCGGACGTGGGCGCCCGGACTGCGTCAAACCCGCTCCAGTTTGATTGGGTACGTTTTCTGGGAAGCCCACTGCGCTACGTATAAACTTTCGTCTTCGTCCACCAGAACGTCGTGAGGGTGTATGAACGCTGGGAAGGAGAGGTCTTTTTGCTGGGTGGCCAGTACGTTATTTTGGTATATTGGTTCTGAGCCGCCGGGCGTGGATACAACACGGTCATTCTTGTCCAGAATCTGCACGTAGCCCGAATTGGGGTAGCTGTCTGATGTGCTGCGAAACACGGCTCCGTAAATATTTTCGCCCCGAATAACCGGACGGCAGATGTACGATCCTGGCAGCGCAATAGTAGACAGATAATTGCCATCCAGCGAGAAGCGTTTCAATGCGTTACGCCGACGGTCGGTAACGAGCAGAGTTGGCTGAGCCGGATTTCGCCGGTCAACCACGACGCCGTGGCAACAGTCGAACGATGCATCACCTTCGCCCCGCCCGCCAAAGTGCCGGATCAGTTTACCCATACGATCGTATTGCATCACGTAATTCAGGCCGTAGCCATCCACCACGTATATATCGCCGTTAGCGGGATTGATGGCCGTTTCGGTAGGTTTGAACTGCGTGGGATAAGCATATAGACCAGTTTCGCGGGGGTAGTCAATTTTCATCAGTTCGCGGCCTTTCATATCGGTTTTAATAACCTGATGGCGATCCGTATCGCTGATGAGCAGGTATTGGTCGTTGCCCTCGCCCCCAATAGTGAAGCCGTGCGCGCCCGGATAATCATGCCCCCAAGTATCGAGTAGCTTCCCCGATTTATCGTAAATCAAGACATTATTTTTAGTTTCGTTGGTCAGCAGCATAATCCGGCCTTTGCTGTCCTGCACCATTTCATGGCAGTCATTGACGGGGTTTTTACCTGCGTCGAGTATGCCCCAGCCCGGCACGACCCGGTAGCGAAACCCATTGTGGCCCACCGTAACCGCATCGGTCTGGCGACGATACGGACTGGCAGATATAATAGTTGGGGCGGCAATACCAACCGACGTAACAAGCGCGGTTTTTTGCAGAAATGAACGACGCGAAAGAGACGAATCCATGAGATTGTGCGATTTACTAAACAAAGCTGCCCGAAGGCTAACTTTACTTTATTGACGAAAAAATCCCGCTCCATTACGCAGGGTTATGGGGCGGGATTTTTTCGTGAGGATCAGTATAATCAGTTGTTTTCAGAATTGCTGTTGTTGGCGTCCGCACCACCTTTGTTCCGGCGCCCGTGATTACGCATAGCTTCAAACTTCGTAAACTGGTCGGGAGTTAAAATGCCCTGTAATTTGCTTCTGAAATCGTCGGCGTTGGCCTTCAGGGCCTGCGCTTTCGTGCGATTGTCATCGGTGGTACCCTTCTGAATATTATCAATCTTCTGATCGCGGGCCAGGGCAGCATCATACACTTTTGCTGAGGTAGCCTGATCGAGACCTAACTGCTGCGTCATACGATCAGTCATTTTTCGGGCACGGGTGGGGGCATCTGCCATCGGACGCTGTTGCCTATTCATACCCTGATTTCGGCCCATCCGGCCATTGGTCTGTGCGGAAACATCGGGCGTGGTGGTTTGCTGCGCCAGCAAGGGCAGTGAGGTGAACGCGAGCAGAAATCCAGCCGCAATAAGGTTCTTAATCATGGTCTTTGAAGTTAAATTCAGCCGTAAGACGTATTGACCTGCTCCGTAGTTTAGTACGATTCGCAACTTTAATGAATTCTTAACTGACTGTTCCAATTTAGAGAATCCTTATAGGTCGTAGCAGTGAATAAATTCTTGTAAAACAATGCAGGTGTATCATTCCGATCTCAGCATAACCCAACCAATACCATAGCAGGCATCTCCGTATAATCCGCCGTTGCCAGAGTTATGCAGCATAAAATAGCAGGTAGGACAAAAGGAGGTTTTCTTGGTCAGGTCTTTCCACAGAAAGCAGATAGGTGACTAATTACGCTGTAAACAAACGGCTCTGCCGCGGGTTTATCCCTGTACAGTTTAACTCAACGAATTATGGCAAATCAACACACACAGTCGGCAGGATCGTCGGCCTCTACACTCATCGGTGCCACCGTCGAAGCCTTTGACCAGGGTCAGGCCGCATCGCCCCAGGAAGGTATGTCGCTCATTACGGACTGGTTTTCTTCCATCAAAACCAATCATAATGCCAGTGAAGTAATGGAGCCGCTCCGCCAACTCCAAGACGAGCTTCAGACCGGTGCGCCTGATAACGAACGGCTTAGCAATCTGCTCATCCAGCTGGCTGACATTACCGAACGGAAAGCCCCGGAAGCCGAGGGTGATATGCAGTCACGGCTTCAGACTCTGGCCACTTCCCTGCGCAATTTCGCCGGGCAATTATCAACAACGGTTTAATAAAAAGGTGTAAAAGGCGTCGGGAGTAAGGTGTACTGGTTTTCGGCATCGCTTCTCCTATTCCTTCTACTCCTTACTCCTTTCTACCTTTTACTCTTCTCGTTATGGCTTCACACGCATTAGAACAGAACTTATTTGCCGATACTACCGCCGGTATGGGCGGTGACGGTACTGCCACCCCACTCGATGGCGCAAAACTTATTGACGGCTGGCTAAAAGTTATTGACGGCCATACTGGCACAGACACAGTAAAGGGTCGGCTCGAAGAGCTTCGCGGTCAGTTGCGGCTGGCGAATCCCGATCCGTTTCAGGTTCAGGACTTGTTGATGATTATTGCCGATCATACCTCGCAAATGTCGCAGGGCCGGAATATTGCTGCCGACCTGGCAGGGCAACTCGAAAACCTGGCTACGTCATTGCGGCTCTTTTCCATGAAGATGGAGTCCAATGCTCAACAACAGCAATAGTATGGGAACGAACATACTGGAAGAACGGATGCTGGAAGATTCGCTGGCCGTCTTCAGGAATAATGAACACGAGACCGTCACACCCGCGCAGGGTGTAATGCTCATTGATGGCTGGTTGCAGGCTTTGCAGGGCGACCCGAACCTTGACCCCATGCGCGGCCATATGATCGAACTGCGGGATGAACTTCAGGCTACGACGCCCAATTCGCAGCGCATCAAACTGCTGATGAACGAACTGGCCAGCCACGCCCAGAAAACCGCCGAAGCTCCAACCTCCGAAGGCACCTGGACCGGCGGAATGGAGAGTTTCTCTAAGTTGCTGCGCAGTTTCGCCAGCAATTTGTAGCAGCTGTCACCACCAAAAACCACCACCACAACATGGAAACTACACAACCCACCCTCGAACATCGGATGCTGATCGACACACTCGGGGCATTCGGTGATGGCAATACGGCCGTCATTGCGCCTGACCGGGGTATTCTCCTGCTGGAGGGCTGGCTCAACGCCCTACAGGGCGACATGGGAACGGCTCGAATTAAAGCTGAACTCGAGTCGTTGCGCGATAATCTGAAAAGTGGTCAGCCCGATACAAATGCCATACGACATTCGCTGCTGAGCATGGCCAGCCACACTACTTCCCTTTCCGGCGAGCCGGTCGTTGATTCCGCCACACGGACGCAGCTTACCGATCTGGTCACCGCTTTACGTAATTTCAGCAGTCAATTCTGAACACCATCCATGATCAGCCACGAAGAAGCCTCCGCCCTGCTCGATGCCACGATGGGAACGCTCCACGCTGACATTACCAACGAGACGCCCCAAACCGGCACCGGCATCCTGGACCAGTGGCTCGATCAACTCCGGGATGCCGCCAACGCCGACGCGCTTGTCGATACGATGGAACAGGTGAAGACACGGCTCAAAAGCGACCAGTTCAACAGCAGCGAGTTGGCCGAATTGCTCAACAAACTCTCAGAGCAAACGTCAGAATTTAGTGCGAACATGGGGTCCGACGGCGATATGGCTATCCGGCTCGAAGGTGTAGCTTCTGCCCTGCGCGAACTGGGCGGGCAGATCGGCAATGGTGAATCGTTAATGTAATTGTGTCAAACCAAAAGACGGGTTTTCGTTAGCGACCGGTTCAAGCCAGTCGCTAACGAAAACCCATCTTTTGCGCATTATCAGCTACAGGGCTTCCAGTGGTTCGATATCGTTCAGGCAGCTTTGACTTTGGGAGAAAGCCTTTTGTACAGTGCAATAGTAGATCCCACGAAGTAGACCGCTGTCGATGTTTGCAGCGATAAGCCTACAAACTGCGCAAGTACAGCGGGTAAAGACCACGAGAAGATTATCCAGACAAATTTACTGCACAGAAGTACCGCGTAACAGATCGAGTAGATTCGGACAAACGGAGTCACTTTCCGGCCAGCAAAAGAAAACCAGTTTTCGCCATTTGCTCTACTCTGCCAGAGTTCCCAAATTATAATGATGAAAAAGCTGGTACAGAAGCCGATGATAAGAAACGTCTCGCCCGTACTAAAAAAGCTTTTTGCCATATCTCGCCCCGCATAAAGAGAGTCAAGCTGATATAATCCAGCAAAGATGGCGACCGTAATGGGTGTGCGTTGTCCGACGAAAAACGGCTTTACCTCACGCCAAGCCATCAGGATAGTTTGTCGTTTTTTTTGGATCCCATACTCCTCTTCCATCTTCAGAAGTCCCTTTCGCCAGCCGAAGCCTTTGTAAACATCGATAAGGGATTCGCTAAATGCCTGCCCCTCCGTCATGCGGTTGCTGATGGCGGTGGTATAATGGTCGGTCAATTCGGCAATAAGGTCTTCGTTGAGCAGCCAGTTTTCCTTGCGCAGATGCCGGTCAATGGTTGCGAGTTGGTCGGGCGTAAGTTGCATAGCTTACAGACTTGGTTTGAGGTTCAGGACGGTGTTCAGGTTTTCGAGAAAAGCGCGGAGGTCGGCGATGCGGCTGGCGGCTTCGGTGTGGCCGACTTTTGTGAGCGAGTAATACTTGCGGGCGCGACCGTCAACGACCTGCGTTTCGGTGGTGAGCAGACCGTCGGCTTCGAGCTTATGGAGGGCCGGGTATAACGCGCCTTCGGTAATGGCCATCTCGCCCGCCGTGAGTTCCTTTACTTTCTGCGTAATCTCGTAGCCGTACATCCGTTCGCGGTCTTCCAGCAGCCGCAAAATCATGACGGACAGGCTTCCTTTGAGCAGTTGAGCGTTGGGCGCGTTGTTCATGGGCCAAATATACACAATGAATGAGTATACCTCCAAATCTTATGTATGTAAATTGACTGAAATTTTTTGCGCAAGACTTTGACACACCGAAATTTATTCCGGTATGGCAAAATCTGGCTCACTTTTCGCCCGGTCCGAATCGCTCGAAGGTGTCCATGATGGCGTCGTGGTAAAGATTGTTGTGCCGGAAGTATATACCGATTGGGAGAAGGTCAAACAACCAACTCGCCGGTTCGGGTTCGGCCAGCACACACCCTACTCGGCCAGGTTGAACTTAAGCTGTACGCCCCCCGACGTAGTGGCCCGGCGGAAGTTGTTGGACACGAGCGGGTCGTTGAAGGTACGGTCGAAGTAGACGTTCAGGTTCAGCCGCCGGTTTACGATATAGCTCACCTGCGGGCGGAACTGGAAATTGACGTTGCCCGCCGTAACTACCTGCACATCGTCAAGTTTGCGCTGAATGGTGCGGGTGTCGCGCAGGGTCAGATTCATTGAGAAGGTCAGGTCATTTTTCAGCTTTTTATACGCGCCCCCAATGCGGAACGGTATGCGGAAATTCTGCTTTGTAAAGCCAATAGACGCCGTCAAGTCTTTGTTGCTCAGTTCAGCCACCTGCACGTTGGAGAGGTTTAGGGCAATGTCGCGGCTTTGGTTGTATTCGAGCCGACCGCTGATCCGGCTTTTGGTCTGAAACTGTACGCCAATCATCGGCGCAAACCGCTCCGACATGGTAATGGTACTCATAGCAAATACCGGCACGTACTGACCCAACTGATTGATGGCCGACGCCATGGGGTAGCCCTGCACAGTCAGGTTCACGAAAGCCGCGCCGTAATCCAGATTCGAGATAAAGTTGCCGACGCTATAATTGGAGTTGTAGCTGTGCGTAACGGTAAACGCGCTGAACCGGTCACGGATGAATTTCAGACTCGACAGGCCGTTGTAGTCCACCCGCCAGTTGGGCAGCGGGAAGCTAAAGAACGGATTCAGCTTGGTCTTGTCCAGCTTCGAGGAATCCTGCCCGCTGTAAGCCGCAAAAAACGCTGGAATCAGCACATCCTGCGAGGTTTTGGTGTATTTCCCGCCCTTATCGGGGTTCATGCGCGTCAGCTTGTCGATAAAAAACTGCCGATAACTTTCAAACTTATCGAACAACGGAGAGGTGTTGTCGCCCCGTAACCCAACGAAAGCCGTGCGGAATGACCAGAATGACATCGAGAACTGTCCGTTCCGCACCGGAGAGTACGTCTCGAACGGACCACCCTGCGCACCGGGCCGGAAATATTCCTGATAGGCATCCGTCCGGTCGAGCCGCCAGTTGATCTGCATTCGAAAATCCTTGAATGGCTCCAGCGTAGTATTGGCCGTGAATTTCTTCGTGATATTCTGCTGGAAGGCCGTATTCAGTACTGTACTCGGAGCCAGCCAGCCGTTTGCTGCCGCCCGGTCTTTGATACCCGCATTCTGACTACCCAGCACAAACCCTAACCCCGGTGCATTGTACTGATCAATCCCAAAATATTTCGGCGTTGGTAAGAAGCCCGGCAATATTGTGGACTCCTGCACTACGTACGAGAAGTTGATACCCCGCACGGTGAGTAATGCCCGCGTAAAATTCTTCAGTACTTTGCTCTCCCCTCGCTGAATCTCCTCGATGTCGCCGGGGTTACGGGCGAAGTTCTTGCGTACCGGCGCGGGCGTGTTCACGAAGCGCAGATACCGGATTTTGTTGTAGAGCCGAATCAGATCGACGCGCCCATTAATGCCCCGTTCACGGTTGTTTCGTACAACGTTACCAAACGGTACACCCAGCGTGTCGGCAACGCCAAACGAGTTAGCCTGAAACTGGTAGCCCACACCGTAAATAGCATCGGCGGCCATCCAGTCCAGAGCCGGGATCTTATCGAGCGGCAGGCGATACGTGGCCCGGATGTCCTGCACGAAGTTCTTGAGTCGCCCAAAGTGTTTCAGGCTCGTCAGAATCGAATCGCGTTTGGCCTGCGTATTAATGTCGCCCGCCGGTTCGTCAATGATCGAGTTAGCCACCGAATGATACGTCAGCACCAGACTGCGCGTCAGGTTCCAGGTAAGGTCGTAATAGCGATTGAACAGGAAATACTTCTCAAACTGCGCCGGTATACCGTTCGTAGTCAGGTCGGACGAGCGCAATTGGGTTTTCACGAAGCTACGGTCCAGTTCTGACCGGACACTAACCAGCGACGGTAGCAGCGTAATGTTAAAATCCTTGAGCCAGAGCAAATAGGGAGCCTCCAGTCTTGTGCTGTTTCGGAACGGCTCAAACGCTTTCGGCTGTCCGCTGAAGGTGTAGGCAACACCACCCCGCTGCTGCCGCTGCAAGTATTCGTCGGTCAGGATGTTGCTGCGTTTGGTATCGGTGAAGGCGTAAGTAAAAGCGAAATTCTCAATGTCCCACGGGTGGAGCTTAGCGTTCGGGTTGGTCTTCACCTTGCGCACGTTCGAGAAGTTCAGCCCCCGGCGCGTGGTGTTGTCCTGCACAATACGCTGATAGGCCGCCCGGTTCAGGCCCTCCGGCAAAGATCCCAGCGACTGATTGAGCGGTACGTCGGGATCGAGCGGGTCAAAGTGAGGGTTGGTGTTGCGGTGGTCGTAGTTGATGTACATCGGAATCCGCAGGCCCCAACTCACGGGCATAAACTTATCCAGTGCCAGGGCCGACGACAGCGCGATTTCTGACGTCGTTTCGCGGGCGCGTTCGCCAATGCGCGTGGCCACCCCCCCGAAGCCAAAAGTCGTGATTCGGCCCGATGCGGTCAGTGTGCCGAGGTCGGCGAGTTTGATGTTTACGGCTCCAATGGCTGCCTGACCCGGGCTTTGATCGTACCCGTTGGTGCGCAGTTCATCGACCCAGATCGTGAAGGATTTGGCCCGCTCACCATCATTGGGCAGTCTGGGGTTGCGTACCCCAACCATGACTGACTGCACCGAACTGATATCGGGGCTTCCCACGATCGTGATAATGTACTTTCCGTTGGCAGACCGCTGCGAAAACGGCAACGACGTTCGGCGGGTCAGTAACTTATTACGTTCCGTTTTTACATTGATGAGTTCTTCAATGGCCAGGTCCAGTTCGTTCTCGGTGGGCCAGACAGCTTCCGGCGTTTGCAGCCCCGGGGGGGTGGCCCGCAATCCCGGAATCTCGATTTCATAGTAGTGTTCGGTATAGTCCGTACCGAGCCGCACAAACGCCGACACCTGCCCGCTTTCCTGATCGTCGTTGTGCATATGCACGAACATCTTTAACTGTTTACGGAACAGCAGATCGAAGCTCACGTTACGAAACGCCCCGCGCGAGTCGCCGTCGCGCAGGTTGGTCACGCTCAGCCGCATAGACTGCTCGTTGAGGAGCTGGTTGTTGAGCGACGTAAAATCGCGGTCGCGCTGGTAGTTGGGTGGTACCGAATACACGTATTTGTTGCCAGCACCGGTGCCCGTTGGGGGCGTAGTAGCCGCCAGCGTACTACTATTTTCCTCAATATTGACCGTCGAGACCGTGAAGTTGGCATCGTAGGGTTCCGGTACTTCCTGTAAACCGCGCTGATTGAGGTCACCGAGGTATTTCCGGTACTGGTTGGCTTCCATCTGCATCTGCGAAAACCGTAATACCACCGGCTGCTGGAAGTTGGTCAGGTATGTGCGCAGAAACCGGATCGACTTAAAGCCATTAATGCTGCCCACCTTCCGCAGTGGCTCCCGAACCGGAATCCGGAACTGATACCACGTCACACTGCCACCGGGCGTGGGGACTACCACCTTATCGACAATGTAGCCCTTACCCACCACTAAATTTTTGGGCTGGAGGTCAATTTCGTACTCGTAATACGCTTCGTTGTCGTTGATGGTGTTATCGCTGTTGAGGTCTTCAATGTCAGGCAGGGTGGTAGATGCCGGCGTTAGAAACTGGTTTGTACTGGTGTTTTCGGGCGAGTTGTTCTCGGTACCCATGTACTGTTTGTACCGCGCCACGATGAACTTCTGCTGATCGGCTTCTTCGCCAAGGTAGAACTTGAAATCATCGCCCGACGGGTCGTTCTGCAACTGTTCGCGTACGGCGGGGTCAGTTACGCGGGCCAGTGCCTGATCGAGGTAGTTCTTGAAGAATTTCTGCTCCGTAGCCACATCGGTTCCGGCACCGGTCCGGCTCGTCAGACCGTCAAGGCCGATGTCCTGATTTTCGCGTCCACCACTCTGAAAGGCATTGGTCACGAACTGCTGGGTTGGTGCGCGGCCCCAGGCCGTTGTTTCGGTGCTGCCACCCCGCGTCGTTGTAGTGTCGCCACTGGCCGGAAATCCGTTCTCGAACGTGTAGCGGCTGTCGCGTATCACGTCTTCCGAGATGTCACCGAGATTGAAGACCAGCTTGCCACCCGTCGTGTTGTTGGTATTCTTACTGGGGTCAGGACTCCCGCGCACTACGCCCCCCGGCCCGGCCACGAACGGGTCCATGAGCCAGAAAGTCATATTCTCGATGTTGGCGTTGTCGAAGTCAATATCTGACGTGATGGCCCGCGTCACGGCCCCAAAGTTCTGGCGGGGGTCGTTATTGAGCGTACCGTCGGCCCGCAGGTTCGGGTTATAGTTGTAAACACCCCGTTCGCTCGGGAAAAACGAGAAGTCCAGAATATTTTCGGGCAACTGTACCACCGCCGGCGTCCGGCCCGGAAACAGATCGGCGGGCAGGAAATACCGTTCGTATACATTGCGGTTCACATCATCGGGATCGACATTCGACACGATACCCTGCGAGTTGGGGGTATACAGCGTTTGATCGACGGAATACACCGAGATACGGGCGCGGTTAAAAGCCGACGCCAGCGGGTTCTGGAACGACCCCTGCGGAAACTGCTGTGGCGTACTGCCCAGCCGCCAGCGCGTAGGTTGCCGCGTGAGATCGAAAATAGTGCGGGCGGCTTCAAAATCATCCAGGTAGCTATCGCCCCGGGCGCGTTGATTCGTGCCGGGAAACAACTGCGCGACCTCTACGTTGGCCTGAATGCTCGACATCTCCTTGGTTTGTACAACGGGCAGGGCATCCAGCAGGCGCGTCAGACCGGGCGATTCGCGCCGGTAGTTGGCGTGCAGCCCCACAATGGCATTATTGACCGGCTCGTTGCCAATGGCCACGCGGGTCAGGAACCCGGCGGGCGTTTCGCGCATGCTCATGGCCGTCAGCCCGAAGTTTATATTGGGGGTCAACAGGTAATCCAACCGCGTACCAATCAGGGTTCTGATCTGATTCTGGAACAGGTCGGGCTGTTCGTAGCTAATTCTGATTTCGCGGCCCGAATTGCTCACGCTCGGATTGATGATCCGTAGCCGCCCAATTTGACTCTCCAGCACGTAGTCTTGGCCCGGCGTCAGTGGCACTCCACCGGCCGTAACCTGCACCGACTGCTCATTGACGCCGTAAGGCAACTGCACCTCGGCCCCATTGCCCGACTGAAACGAGCCGCGCAGGAAGAACTTGTTGCGGTCGGCCTGCTGCGTAGCGTCGGCCTGTGTACTCCGGTAGAGTTCGTTGAATACGTATTTGGCTTCGAACGACGGGTCGTTGATTCGACGGGACAGAAACGAACCAAACGGCTCCAGCACAGGGAAGATAATCTTACCAAAGCGCGGATCGACCGTGATATTTTCTACGTAGTCGAAGTTACCGTCGGGTTGGGCGTCTAATTGCTGATTGAGCCGGTCCATGCCAAAAACCTGCACGAGTGGGATATTCTGTAAGCGGGTTTCCTGCAAATTAGGGTTATCGATACCCGTCAGATCGTCTTTGTACACAATTCGCAACTGAAACCCTTCGCGGCTGATCTGGGCATTGTTGAGCGAATAGACATTCTTCATCATCAGATTCCACATTGGCAACTGGAGGTTGTTGCGCAGCGTGGCCGACTTCAGCAGCTTCAGCACCAATACCTCGCCGGGGCGCCGGGCCTGATAATCTTCGGTCAGTTCACCCACTTTGTATTGACGGCCCTGATAGGTGTACTCGTACGATACGGCCAGGATTTCGTCGTTGCGCAGGGGGGTTACGAGCGAGATATAACCAAGTTCGGGCTGGAGCCGGAATTCGCGGTCAGTCAGGCGTTTGGCTCCCCGCAACACATCAAAATCTTGCCCTTTAGCCAGCCCGAAGGCCTGGGTCAGTACTTCATTAGTTTGGTCAACCTGCCGCAACGGACTGGTAGGATTGTTGGTCAGGCGGGCAAACAGACCGTTGGTGGCGTTGCCGGTGGGAATCCGGCCACTGCCCGGAAACGGTTGTACGTTGGGGTTTGTTTTGGCGTAGGGATCGCCTTCACCGAGGTCCTGCAAACCGGCAATATTACGCAGGGTTTCGGTGGTGTTGGTGCGGTTGGTTACGTACACCTCCACCCGCGTTATGTTCACGCCCGACGTGACCTGCGGCAGGGTTTTGAGCGAGCCTTCATAGATATTCCGGAAAAACTGCGACAGGAAGAAGTGGCGGTTCTCATCATACTGATCGGCCCGCACCTCAAACGGTCGGCTGGTAGTACCGCCCCGCAGCACAATCTCGCTCTTGCGGCTCCGCTGTTGCGAGGCCACGAGCGTAGCATTCAGTTTGCCAAAACGCAGCTGCGTTTTTATCCCGAACAGGTTTTGCACACCTGGAATCAACTGGCTGTTTACGGCCCAGCTAATATTCCCCACTTCAATGCCCTGCAAAATACTTTCGTTCTGGGGCGTAAACTGAGGTATACCCGGTAGTTGACCGTTTGCTCCCGGCACGTTGGGCAGGCCCGGCAAGCTGGGCGCGTTGGGCAGACTCGGTACGCCCGGCACCGATCCAAGACCGGGCAGTGAGCCGCCGGGCCGGTAATTGACTTTCAGCGCGTTTTCGAAATTGAAAGCAGCTTTCGTATCGAAGTTGGCCAGTACGCCCAGTTTCTCACCGATTTTACCGTTGAAGTTGATGCTAATCTGCTCGTTGAACAGGAAGTTGCCGTTCCTGCGCTGACGTACCGGCAGTACCGGATTGTCGATAAACTGATATAAATAGCCAAAATCGAGCGTGACGAATCCATTGGGCTTGAAATCAACATTGCTGCCGCCAAAAAGCCGGTCAATAATGGGCGGCAGTTCAAGTTTGGGAATCAGCCCACGCCCACTAATGGCACTCTGTCCGTCGCGCTGGGCCGCGTAATCACGCCAGATACTGCGTTCTACGCGCTGGTTCTGGAGCCGGTTATACGTATCGTACGGAATGGTTTCGGCGGGCCGGAACGGCAACCCAAACTGCGACGGCGGCAGGGCGGGCAGGCCTGCCCCCTCACGCACAGACGGGCCGGGCGTAACGGTCTGTGAAACCGGGCTTGTTGGTTCAGTGATGCCCGGCGTGGATGCGCCCAGTGTACTATTGGGAAGTGGACTACCGGATAACGAGACACCCGCCCGAACGCGTTCAGTTACGCCAATACGTCCATCGGGACTAAGCCGGAAGTCGGTAGAAACGCCTTTTGGATCCCGCAGAATAAACGGTGACTGGGACGAGCGTTCCGAAAAGCGCGTGGCCCGGCGGTCAGGCCAGTTAATGGTAGGTCGGCGGTCGGCAGAGCGGGCCGCCCGGATGCTGTCGGTACGTTCCTGAACGGCAAGCTTGATGGAATCGGTACGGGCGGCAGTACGTCGGCGGGCTTCGGCCCGGATACTGTCAGGATTGGTTTGCTGTCGTTTGTTAGCTCCACGCCGGGCAGGTGCCACCGGGTCCTGCGCATACGCCGAATCTGCGCCCATCAACAGCCACAGCAACAGTAGCAGCCCACCCGTAAGGGCAGACAAGCACGGGCTGACAGGCAGAAAACGGGGACTGACGGTACGGTCGTGAACAGAGTAGCGGTTCACCATCGAAAGAAAAAAAATGTTCAGAAAGGGTATCATACGGCACGTACCTTTCCTAAACGGCCAAAATCGGGCCAATCGTCTAATGACCAAATAGATTTTTTGCCTAAAGACATTTAACCG